>JACREX010000224.1 GCA_016212695.1 Bacteroidia bacterium | reverse complement strand
TACTGCAAACGGTTACAAATTTAACTTTTATTCAAGAGACATTGTCAAATTGTTATATTGCTAAATTGTTATAAATCAACCATTAATAGTCTATAGGATAATTAAAATAACCATTTAACAATGTCAACAATTTAACCATTTCAAAGTATAATAATAATAATGAGCAACAAACCTACATAAATTTTTAAATTAACACAAACCGATAAAATAAATTTGGGTAGGTTCCCTTTTAGCTTTAATTACTCCAAAACCACTCTGCAAAAACTCTTTTTCCCGTTTGCCGTTAGCATCACCAGGTACATTCCTGCTTTGCATCCTGCCTGTGAAGCGGTGAATTTATAATCGTACGTTCCCGCTGTTTGCGATCCGGTGAAAAGGGTTGCAATTTTGTCTCCGAGTATGTTATATACTTCAAGCGATACATCTGAAGTTTGCTTTAGTTCATATTGCACCTGTGCCTGGTTTGTAAACGGATTTGGAAAAACCCGCAGAATGTTGTTTTCTGAATATTTGATAAACCCCGCAAACAAGGCGGTGTCAATAATAACAGATGTAACCGTATTGGTTCGCACCGGCTGGTTGTAGTCAAAATAAATATCAGCAAAATTTATAATGGTATCGCCGATATCGAGCGAATCATTCGGCAATACGCCGTACATCACAAAACCGTGACTTTGTGGTTCATTCGTATTGCTGTCGGGCAGTAATATATTATTAAATTTAAACTCTGCGATTCCTGTTCCGTAGATGCGCCAGTTGCAAGGGTGGCTCGAACCGATGAAATCGAACGATGCAGGATTCACATTGCTGCAAAGCGTATCATAAACAATAATATTAAAAGCCGTATCTGTTCCGGTATTCTGAAAACGAATAGTGTAAACAAGCGGTTTTAATTCTGTGATGTAATCAGGTGTAACTATTTTCGGCAAGATGGTTTTTTCGTTGGGATCGTAAGAACCCTGGACAATATTCAGATAGTTTGCATAATTATTATTTGGATTCACATCGCCGTCAACAGGAAGTATTTTAGAATACGTAACCAAATGTGTTCCTATAGGAACTGTCGCCGGCAGATGGTGAAATATGCTCAACGATCTTGTCTCGCCCGGGTTCAGGTTTGAGTAATTCCACCAGAGCGTATCTGTGTTCACACTGCTGTATGGCGGGTTACATGAATTGATTATACAAAAAGTATCTTTCACATATTTTATGCTTCCGCTCACTATTGTATTACCTAAATTTTTATACCAGATAGAAGTGGAATAATCGAAGCCTGGTCTTGCTGTAAATGAAGTCATATTTATTCTTACATCAGTTGAAAGTATGGGCTGCAACCCGAAATCATTCAGCGAATCCGTTTGATTGTTTTCATTGAAAATTGCAGTCTGGTAATAGGGCGTTGTGAAGGTGTAATACAACGGAGGATTCGGAATATATATATTGAAAACACCCTGATTTACTTCAAAAGAATAATGTCCGTTTGCATCCGTATTTGCATAATAATTGAGCGGGGTAATACGTAAAATAATGTTTTGCATGGGTAAGTCTCCGGAATCATAAATGCCGTTTCCGTTCAGGTCTTTAAAAACCGTTCCTGTGATATGATTCGTACAATTCAGGACAGTAACTGAAATGTCAGCAGAATCAATACACGAAATCCCTGATGTTACGGTAACAGAATACGATGTTGTTGAATCAGGGCTTACCATAATCTGTGACGCGGTTGAATTGTCGCTCCATAAATAAGACAATTGCTGTGCTCCTCCCGAAATGTAAGCATGTAATGTTGTCTGCATACCGCTGCAAATTTCCGGGTAATCGTTCCAGATGTAAGCGTCAAAATAATTATTATTTGTCAACGTAAGGGTTCCTGATGTATCGCACCCGTTATTGTCTGTGATATGATACGTATAATTGCCTGCTGCAAGGTTGCCGAAGGTTTGCGAACTTTGAGTATATCCGTTCAGCGTGTAGTGGTAAGGCGGCGTTTGTCCGTTAACATTGGTAAAGCCGACCTGCCCGTTTGCCAATCCGCATTTGGGTTGTGTGATATTAGTGTAGTAATGAAATGCAGTGTGTTCCTGGATAAAAACAGAATCATGAATAGAACAGGAATTTGCATCTGTTACAGTTACAGAGTAACCACCTGTGCAAAGGTTGTTTAATGTATCATTTGTTTGACTATTACTCCAATTGATGATGAAAGGCGCAGCGCCACCCGTAATCTGAACATTGGCGCAGGCATCGCATATTTCGCAGCTAGCCTGATTGTGGTGTAAGGCTATATGGATGACCGGAGCCTGCAATGTCGAGACAGCAGTATCTATGGTTACGCAGCCATTGTGATCGGTAATCGTAACTGTATATGTGCCGGCATTTGCATGCATCGTTGACCCTGTGGAATCGTTCGACCAATGATATGTATAAGGAGAAATGCCGCCTGACGGGGTTGCAGATATCAATGAATAATTTTCACAAACATGGTCTGTAACGTTTATAGAAACAATAATATTTGTATCAATAAGCGCTGCCGCCGCCTGACCTGAACAACCGGCAGAATCTGTAACCGTAACCGAATATAATCCGAAACAGAGGCTGTCTGTTTCCGGCGTATTTTCTCCGTTACTCCAATGATATGCGAAGGGTGGAGCGCCGCTGCCTGCAACAACATTTGCCAGTCCGCTGCAAAAACCGCATACAGGATTTGTTGAGATAATCTGAGGCGTTATTATTGTTGTATAATTTAAGGCAACTGTGTTCGCAGCAATACAGCCGCCGCTTTTCACTTTAACAGGAAAGGTTCCGCTGCACAGGTTTGAAAAAGTGTTGCTGGTATAATAATTTCCTCCGTTATTAATGCTGTATTGCAAAGGAGGCGTGCCGCCCGTAGCGTCGATTATGATCTGGCCATTGCAGGTCTGGGTACATGCAGGGTCGGTATGTGAAATATTCAGGGTGATGTGCGGAGTGGAAGCAATGGTAAGGGTTACGGTATCCGTGCAATTATGAAAATCGCTGACAGTAACCGTATAATTTCCCGCGCATAAATTTGTATGATTCGGCCCTGTCATAGAATTGCTCCAAGCATAAGTATAGGGTGAATATCCTCCGGATGCACTGAGATAAGCGATGCCGTTGCACGCTGTATCGCAGGCCGGTGTTACGGAATATGAATATGCATTAAGAACATAGGGTTGAGTCAATGTTACGCTTCTCACAATCTGGCAATAAATATTACTTACAGTTACATAATATGTTCCTGCCGGTAAATTGCTGATGGTATTCTGAGCTACAGAAGAGCTGTCGGTAATACTGCCGTTTGACCAGTGATAACAGTAATTCGGAGCTCCTGTCTGAACCGTTACTTTCACGCTTCCGTTGTGGTCGCCGTAACAGCTTATAGCGGTTACAACAGATGCTGAAGCGGTCAGAGGAGTCGGGCCTGTAATGATGGCTGTGGCAGTTACAGAGCAACCGCCCTGATTTGTTACGGTAACCGTATAGGATCCGGCTGATAAATTGGTTGCAGTATTTACATTCGATGCAGAATTATTTGTGTTACTACCATTAGACCAATGGTAACTGTAATTAGAAAATCCGCTTGTTGCTGTAACTGTTGCGCTGCCGTTGTTGCAGCCTGTGGAATTTACATAATTGGTGATAGAAGCTGAAAACGGAACGGATGGCTGGGTAATGGTAACGCATGCCGTATCCGTGCAATTATTCGCATCGGTAATAGTAACGGTATAGGTTCCGGCTGTAAGATTGCTTGCATAATAAGTTGTCTGGGCGGGAGTGGTATTCCATATATATGTATAGGGCTGCGTTCCACCAGATACGGATGCATATGCATATCCGTTATTTCCTCCCATACAATTAACATCATGATGACTGCTGATATTTATATTCACCGGTGTTGGTACAGTTATATGCACAGTATCGAAAAAATTACAGGCGCTGTCGTCGGTAATGGTAAGATAATAATATCCTGCATGAACATTCATGGTTGCATTCACAGAATCGTTCGACCATAAAAAAGTGTAGGGCTGGGTTCCTCCCGATGGCTGGGCGGTTACCGTGCTGTATCCTTCGCAAAAATGATTATTGATATTGCATGAAATGTGCAGCGAGGTGTCAATCATCTGAAATGAAGTATGATCGGTGCATCCGAGCGCATCTGTGATGGTAACGGAATGTTGCCCAACGCAAAGACTGTCTGTTGTAATGGTTGATTCGCCATTGCTCCAATGATAAGTGAACGGCGGCGTACCGTTGGTGAGCGAGGCCATTGCCGCGCCATTGCAGGCATAGCATTTTGTGCTGGTGTAATTCACCGATGCTGTAACCGGAATAGTGTTCCCTAAATTTATATTTTCGCTTTTTGTGCAAACAGCATCCCTGGCAATAGCAATGTACTGCCCGCTGCAAAGATTGGTAAAAACATTGTTTGCCTGGTAACTTGCACCGCCGTTTATACTATACTGAAAAGGCGGAACTCCCCCGCTTGCATTGAGCGTAATACTCCCGTTGCAAACACCGTTACACAAGGGAGGAATGCTGTCTGTGCTTAAATATATTTGAGGTGAATACGGAATCATAACAACTGCGGTAACTACACAAGCATTCGCATCAGTAACTGTAACAGCATAACTTCCAGCGGGCAAACCATAACAACAAGAGGTAGTAGACCCATTCGACCATTGAAATGCATAAGGCGCACTGCCGCCTGAAACAGTTACACAGGCAGAGCCTGTTGCTTCAGGCTGACATGAAGGAGTAACATTTGTAATTGTGGCTTGCAATGGAGGCGCTGCAGAGACTATTACGGTAACTGATACATTACAGCCGTTGGCATCTGTTACGGTAACCGTGTAGCTTCCGGCGCCGAGATTGTTTGCATAGGCAGTTGTTTGTACAGGGCAGGTATTCCAGTGATAGGTATAAGGCGGCGTCCCGCCTGAAACTGTAGCAACAGCAGTGCCAGTGCTTCCTCCACAATACGATGAAGATGAAGTTATAGTTACGATTAAAGGTTGCGGTTGTGTAATTGTAATTGTTGCCGTATCGGAACACAACAGTGCATCTGTTACTGTAACCGAATAGGTTCCTGCCGGAATATTGGTAATGGTTTGCGTTGTATCGTTTGTGTTCCAATGGTAGGAATATGGCGCAGTTCCTCCGCTTGCCATTGCTGTCGCCGCCCCTGTGCTGTCGCCATGGCAGGCAACATTTGTACTCGTAGTAATGCTTACCGTACATTGAGCGAAAACAGCGCAGACGCAGAAAAGAAAAAATGCAGAAAAGAGTATGGATTTTTTCATAACAGAAGTTTTTTAAGTTGATATTAGTAAGACGCAATGTTTATAAAAAAGTTGTTCAGATCATCGCAGTTTATTTTAATGGTTCGGCGAAGCGAATGCTTCGCTGGACAGGCTACAAATATTGTTCGACGTAATAAATATTACACCGTACAGCCTTGTTTTATTTTTTACATCTTCAGCTTTTTTGCAATGTCTTTTGGAAGTGCATTTTTATTGATCATTATCAATGTAGTCTTATAAAGAACAAAAGCTTCAGAGGCATAAAAGAAACCCTTATAATCATTAGGGGAGAGTCCACATGAATTTTTTATGTAATAAAATTTATTTCCGGTCTGATCTCTTGCCACACCGGCAATCTGCATGCCGTGATCGTCTTCGGTGAGGTAATTGTCAAAAGCCTGCTGGCGCATTTCCTGCGTGATTTTTTTTCAGGGACCGGATTGCGGAAGGTATAAAGATAATCGGGCAAACTCCGTAAAACCTCCGGTAAGATGAGTCAGTTTATTACAAATGTACCAATTTGGGTGGCGCCCAGAATACTGTTAATAATATTTTGAAATTAATTATTATTAATTCAAAAAGACATAATAAATTTGACGATATTTGTCAAGATATAATTTTCAAGAATGAAAACAACAGGTGAAATAATCAGAGAGGAAAGAGAGAAAAAGGGACTGCTTCTGCGGCAGCTTGCCGCACAACTCGACATTGATGCAGCTATTCTCAGCAAAATAGAAAGAGGAGACAGGAAGGCTACAAGGGAACAAATTCTCAAATTGGCCGATATACTAAGTCTGAATAAAAACGAACTGCTTATTCAATATTTAAGTGAAAAAATTGCATACGAATTAGCAGACGAAGACATAGCAAAACAAACTTTGAAGGCTGCAGAAAAAAAAGTTGATTACTTAAAAAAGAAACAAAATGGCTAAAAATTCGGAAAATAAAATCATTGACTATATTTCAGGAGTAGAAGTAAATGCAACTCCCGAAGAAGTTGATGCAGTACAGGTTTTTTCTCGACAACTTGTAGAAGATTACAATTACAAGAAAGAGCAAATACAAACAAGACCTCAATTCAGAGTTAAGGTAAGGCCGTCTGATACAAAAAAAGAATATTCTGTTGACATAGCTGTTTTCAAGGACAAGAATAAAAATGAAGATGATACATACTATTATTGTAGAATGTAAAAAGAAAAATCGTAAAGATGGTAAAGGACAGCTTGAAGATTATTTACGTTTTTCAAAAGCGAATTTAGACGTATGGTTTAATGGGGATGAAGAACACGGGGGAAGATTATTTTTAAGAAAAATTGAAAAGGAAGGTAAAGTATTATTTGAAGAAATTCCAAACATTCCGGTTGCCGGACAAAGAGTTGAAATGACACATTCCCAACTTAGTCAGGTTAGAATTTTTGTCCCTGAAAAAAAATCGCTTGAAAGCATTATTGACAAAGTAAAAAATATTGTTAAATATAATCGTGAAGCATTGGAATTAATTGAAGAAGCCAAAGGGGAATTTTTAGAAATAGTAAAACTGAAAACTAAAGCAGCAAAAGAAAAATATTTTTCAGGAGATTTCAAAACCTTAACTGAATTTGACATTTGGAATCCGACTTGTCATTTACCTTTTTATATAGAAAATGAAAACAAATTAAAAAGGTCTTTCAAAACTATGCCACTGGGACAAGTAGCTGACATCAAAAAAGGAAGTGAAGCAGGAAGCAACAATTATGGAATTTACTTGTGGCGAAAAGAAACGGACTATGCTTTTATCCGAACATCTGACATAATCAATAATGAAATCGATTTATTCCCCGATTATTTTATTCCATCAGAAATTGTTAGTTCATTCAATCAAGACCTAAAAACAGGCGACATTTTATTTACCAAAGACGGTAAAATCGGACAGACCGCAATGGTAACGGAAAATGATAAGGCGTTAATTGCATCGGGTGTTTCACGAATCAGAATTAAATCTGAGATTGTAAAACAACACAAGTTCACACAGGAATATCTTTTCATTTGTTTATCAGTAAAGCAAACTGGTTATAATCCGGCAATTCGCAGAACTGTAATTGGAACAACCATTCCGCATTTAAGAGAAGAACGAATGAAACAAATTTCAATTCCAATCCTCCAAGAGGAGCAAATAAAATCTCTGACTGAAAAAATTAAAATAGCATTCAAACTGAAATCAGAAAGAAAAAAATTGATAAATGAAGTATTGAAGCAGATTGATAATGAGTATGAGAAATTCAGACATTAGACTTGTTGCGAAACTTAAAATTTTGTGTATTTTGTTAAGAATTTATAATCGTATTTTACTCATAATCAATAAATATTTTTTTGTGATTATATGAAAAATTATGAGTTTTATTATTTCGCAACACGTCTATTTACTTTGAGTGAACCCCAAAAGTTAATGAAGTAAATACAAAATCCTTTTAAAATTATTTATCTATGAACAGTGATATTATAAGTTTGCAGGAAACATCTGCCAATATCTGGCAGGCAAAGTACAGTGGCAACTACGGTACTTACAATATCAAAATAAAAATGGATGGAAAAAATTTAGATACTTTTTCCTGCTCTTGTCCAAGCCAATATTATCCGTGCAAGCATATTGCCATAATTAAGGCTGCCATTGACAAACGCATTTCAAAAAAAAAAGAAGAGCCAAAAGAAAATGCAATAACGGTTGAAGAATTATTAAAAAAAGTTCCTCATCAGGAATTGATTAATTTTATAATTCGCTATGCTAAATACAATCCGGAATTTACTAATAAAATCCTATTGGAATTTATACACAAATCATCTGTAAAGCAAGATAACAGCTATGCCTTGATTTTGCATAAAGCATTGCAAAAAATCAGTTTTGATTATGATGATTTGTATGAGTATCACGATAATGCTATAGAAATAGATATTTTAGACGAATGGCTTGCAAAAGCACAAGAGAAGATTTTACAAAAGCATTTTGACGAAGCGCTTGCAATTTGTAAAGCATGTATTGAAGAGTATGCAGAATGGGCAGATGATATTGATGACGATATTATAGAATACATAGATACTGTTTATCAGGAAAAACCTTTTGACCTTTTAAAAGAAATTGCATCAAGCCAAACAGTATATTCAAATGACTTGTTCCAATATTGTATTAAAGAAATGAATAAACCAAAATATACAGGTTCATATTTGTATGACAACTTCAATGACCTGTTATTAGAACTTCCCCAACCACAAGGTAATGCTGCCGAGTTCATTGCCATACAAGACAAACTATTGCAAAATATTACAGATAAAAGTTCTTATGAAGCACAAAAAATATTTGAACGAAAAATTGCATTTTATAAAAAAACCAATCAGCCCGAAACTGCTTGGCAAATTGTATCAGAAAATATTCAGATAGAAAACTTTCGCAAGCAGGTAGTTGAACAAAAAATTGCTGAAAAGAAATTTGCTGAAGCGAAAAAGCTGATAGCTGATTTTTTGTCTGCCCATCAAAGCGATAACTTTTACTATCATTCCAAATGGAATGAATTAGTATTATCTATAGCCCGGAAGGAACATGATATTCCATCAATTCGTAAAATTTCATTTGCATTTATTGAGAATCATTTTCAATCAGAATATTATCGCATCTACAAATCGTCATTTAACACAGAAGAATGGGAAAAAGAATTACAAAACGTCATTAACCATTATGAAAAAAAGAAAGGAAAATACTTCAGCGATTCCATTGCAGATGTTTTTGCTGAAGAGAAAGATGCGCTCAGATTGATAAAATATATTGAGAAATATCTCTCTGTTGAAAGAATGGAACAATATTATTCATACTTTGCCAAAACCTATCCAAAAGAAACCCTTGATTTATTTCAGAAAGCAATAAATCAATATGCAGAAAAAAATACAGGAAGAAATTATTACGAACACATAGCGGAATTATTTAAAAAAATATATCGTATTGAGGGAGGAAGGGAAATGGCAGCAACTATGGTAGTTCAATATAAAAGTCAATATAAAAACAGGAGAGCCATGGTTGAAATATTGAACAAGATAAAATTCTAAATGGCTTCTTCATTGCAGTTTTCCTATTCTGGCATTACTTTCATTTACTCGGCAGAGTTTCCTTAATTCAACATTCAACATTTATAATTTCTTTTTATCAATAGTTCGGTAATTTTTGGGGTCATTTTGGGCTAAAGTCCGCTATTCGTGAGCGTTTTGACTTACCCCGACCTGGTGTTTGAGCTTGTCGAAAACAAGGTCGGGGTAATTGATAAAACACAGAAATACCAAGGGCTTTAGCCCTTCATTAAAAAAAATTACCGAAGTATTGTTTATAATACTATTCTCTTTTCTTCGAATCAATAATTATCGTAACCGGCCCGTCGTTTGTAAGTGCAACATCCATCATGGCGCCAAATTCTCCGGTACTGATTTTTTTTCCTGATTCTGCTTCTGTAAATGAAATAAATTTATTATATAACGGTATTGCTTTTTCCGGCTTTGCAGCTTTAATATACGATGGTCTGTTTCCTTTTTTGGTAGATGCGTGTAATGTAAACTGACTTACCACTAAAATTTCTCCACGGATTTCTTTTACCGAAAGGTTCATTATTCCTTGCTCGTCGTTGAATATACGAAGATTAATCATTTTACCGACTAACCATTGTACATCGGTTTCTTCATCTGTTTCTTCAATACCAAGCAACACAAGCAAGCCTTGCTTAATGGATGATTTCAGATTGTTGTTGATTGAAACCGATGCTTCTTTAACTTTTTGAATTACAATTCTCATATTGATAGTTAAAAAAATCTCGCAAAGTCGCAAGGTTCACAAAGAAAAAAAACTTGGCGGTCTTAGCGTCTTGGCGTGAAACAAAAAGAGAGATGCTCATATTGATAGTCAAAAAAAATTACCAGGAAAGCCCTATTCCTATATATAATGGGATAGAAAAATATGATTTAGATGAACTCATATACATAAATTTTTGATAGTCGGCTCTGACATCAAAGTATGTATAAGCCATACCTATGGTTCCTTTAGATTTGTAAAAATATTTATTAATAACAAATAATGATAATGATGATGCGATTTTCTTTTTTGGTACTTTTTTCTTTTGTTAATATGTGTTAATTTGTTGATAAAAAAAGAATGGGGTGAACTTGTGAGCCTGTTA
>JACREX010000218.1 GCA_016212695.1 Bacteroidia bacterium | reverse complement strand
TGCTGGGTAGTCTTTCGCTGATTTTTTAATTTTTAATCGGATTGTTTGATCACATTTTAATCCGGTCTTTTTATCAATCTTGCGAGATTCTACAACACGAAATTTAAGATTGTCTTTGGCTCTAACAACAAAATATGATAACGCCAGATTCATTCTGTATAACCTTGAATAATCAACATAGGCACGATCCATTACATAGAATGCATTTTCTTCAGATATCAACTCATCAAGTGCATTTACATCATGAAGTTTGCCATCACTGATATAGATAAATGTTGGCAGGTTGCCCCTTAAATCAATCAGCGTATGCAACTTCACAGCAACTTTTGTTTTTCTGAATTTAGCCCACACAAATGCACTTAAACAAAGATCAATTGTTGTGGAATCAAAAGCATAAACTGTATTGTCCAGTTCAAGTGTAAAATCTTTATCATCTTGATAAAGCGGACGGGACGTGTAATGCTCAATAAGTAATTTGCAAAATCAGAATAAATGCGCCAATCTCTATTTTCATTTGCCCTTGTTAAAGTTGAAACAGCCACAATTTGTTTTAAGCCCAAATGGTACACGGAATTTCGTTGTGCATTTAAGCAGGTGATTATATCTGTACAACTTTCTCTATGTGTAAATTGTCCAAATGCCATATAAAGAAATTGGCTCCAGCAACTAAAATCTTTTGTTTTATAATCGCCTTGGTAGCGATCTACACATTTATCAAACTCATATCTGTTGATATATTCAAACAACTGAGCGAATACAAACTTACCTTGAAACATAATTATTAGTTTTTCCTAATAATAATTTTTCAAGTCGTAAAATCAAAGAACGTTATTCAAAACTTGTATTTATAATGGTTTTAGAATTTTAATTTTTTCTCAACGCAATACGCATGAAAAATATTATTAAAATTTTTCCCATAATAGAAATTATATTCATTCAGGAATTCGCTTAAACTTGTTGTGACTAATCAGTCTTATTGGTATTTAATTATGAAGATATTACGCATAAAGTTTAAAAAAAATATTTTCAAAATACTTATTATACTGAAAAACATGAATTTAAAAAGACTGATTAATTACAACTTGTTTTATCAATTACCCCGACCTTGTTTTCGACAAGCTCAAACACCAGGTCGGGTAAGTCAAAACGCTCACGAATAGCGGGCTTTAGCCCAAAATGACCCCAAAAATTACCGAACTATTGTTTATACTTTGCACGGGATAAATTATTACATTCATCCAAAGCCCCAAGTCCCAAGCCCAAAGTTTCAAGCATGCACTGAGAGAAGCCGAAGTGAACCAAGACCAGTGCTGCAATCCCTCTTTGAATTTGGGGCTTGAGATTTGGACATTTCGGTTTCTCTCAATGTAAAATTTGGGACTTTATAAAATGTACGGTTTTATCCCGTTTGTAGTATAATCATTCCTACTTATGCATATTTTTATAAACCAATTAACCTGCGAAAATTCAATAAATTAACATTTTCCTGTTATTAAATTACCATAGATTGCTATAGTATAATTGTGTAATGTTGAAGCCGATTTTGATTAAAATGGCGTAAAATTGCCTTTTCATAAGTATAAACCAAAATAAAAAATCATGTCATTAAAACAGAAAACTCTTGATTTATTAAAACGTCGCGAGCATGCCTTGATGGGTGGCGGAGAGAAAGCTATCGAAAAGCAGATTGCGATGGGTAAAATGACTGCAAGAGACAGAATCATGGCATTGCTTGATAAAGATTCTTTCCATGAATACGACCTTTTTGTTGAGCACGATACAAAAGATTTTGACATGGATAAAAAGAAATTCTCAGGCGACGGAGTTATCATTGGAACAGGCAATATCTATGGAGCGCCCATTTGTATTTTTGCACAGGACTTTACCGTTGCCGGTGGTTCGCTGGGTTTTATGCATGCCCGGAAGATCACAAAAATAATGGACCATGCTTTGAAAATGAGAGTTCCTATTATTGGCATTAATGATTCCGGAGGAGCCCGCATCCAGGAAGGCGTCAACTCGCTTGCAGGATATGGTGAAATATTCTGGAGAAACACGCTTAATTCAGGCGTTATTCCCCAGATATCCGTTATACTGGGCCCTTGCGCAGGAGGCGCTGTTTATTCACCTGCATTAACCGACTTTGTTTTTGTGGTTGATAAAATCTCCAAAATGTTTATTACAGGCCCGGAGGTTATCAAAACGGTATTAGGAGAAGAAATTTCGATGGAAGATTTAGGGGGAGCAAGAGTGCATTGTGAAATTACAGGCAATGCTCATTTCTTCTCTGAAACTGAATTTGAATGTTTCGAAAAAATTAAAAAACTGGTATCGTTCATCCCCTGGAATAATAACCAGAAAGCACGGTCATTTCCACCAAAACCGCCCAAGAAAGAATTTAAAATTGATTCTATTGTTCCGAGCGATCCGAAACAACCATATGATGTACGCGATTTGATCCGGGCTGTTGCAGATGATTCTGACTTTTTTGAAATCATGGAATTGTGGGCTGCAAATATTGTTATTGGATTCGGGCGTATCAATGGCGATACCGTTGGTTTTGTTGCGAATCAGCCGTTGGTTCTTGCAGGCGTGCTTGACGTGGATTCATCCGACAAAGCAGCACGTTTTGTAAGATTCTGCAATGCATTTAATATCCCTATCGTAACATTCGTTGACCTTCCGGGATATTTGCCGGGAATAGACCAGGAACATGCCGGCGTTATAAGGCATGGCGCCAAATTGCTCTATGCATTCAGCGAAGCCACCGTACCACAGGCAACTGTTATTGTAAGAAAAGCGTACGGCGGAGGCTACATTGCCATGAACTCGGTTCACCTCAGGGCAGATTTTGTATTTGCATGGCCAAGCGCAGAGATCGCTGTAATGGGGCCTGAAGGCGCTGCAAATATCATCTTCAGGAAAGAAATCACAGAAGCAGAAGATCCTGAAAAAATGCGAAAACTGAAAGTTAAGGAATATAAAGACAAATTTGCAAATCCATATGTTGCAGCCGCAAAAGGGTATGTTGACAGTGTTATTGAACCTTCGGAAACCAGGAAAATGCTTATTCACAGCATTGAGGTTTCTAAAAATAAAATACCCTACAGGCCGGCAAAAAAACATGGTATTCCTCCATTTTAAAAGCGTGTAGAATCCCTATGCTTTTTTGAATTTATGAAATTCTGAATTAAAATTTATCCGAAATGGAAACATTTGATGAGAATGATAAACTGAAATCTTTGATAATCGAAGAAACAAAATATCATACAAGGCTTACCAAAAAATTTGAGAACAGGATACCCTGGCAACCAAAAGATACAAAAAAACTATTCACCGTTATTCCCGGAAATATTTCCAAGATATGTGTTGACAAGGGCGCTAAGGTGAAAAAGGGTGAGGACATTCTTATCCTTGAAGCCATGAAAATGAAAAATCATATTATTTCTCCGAAAGCCGGAAAAATAAAAACAATTTTTGTTGAAGCAGGGCAAAATGTGGCAAGAAATGATTTGCTTGTAGAATTTGAGAAATAAATTTTATTATTATCATAGTTTACATTCCCATGTTAAATAGCTTTCAAAATGCTGTTTAACCGGAATACTATCGTTAAAAATGCCATACACCGACGAACCGCTTCCGCTCATGGATGCATAGACAGCGCCCAGTTCGTAGAGTTTTTCCTTAATCGCTTTTATCTCCGGATACTTTGGAAAAATGCTGTTTTCAAAATCATTTATAATACAATGCTTCCATTCTTCGACAGGTTCTTTGATCAATTCCGTAAGCGGTTTATCAGGATTTGACAAGGTTGCATTTGCATATGCTTCTGCCGTGCCTATATGAATGCCGGGATACACCAGCGCTAAATAATAACCCCAGAGAGACAGATTTATTCTGGAGAGTACATTCCCTTTTCCGGTAGCATATGCCGGTTTGTTACCGATAAAAAAAGCGCAATCACTTCCTAACTTCTCTACATATTCCTGCATTGCGGCATATGAGAGATTCAGCTTATATGTTTCATTCAATGCTTTGACCATCCGGGCTGCATCAGACGATCCGCCGCCAAGGCCCGCACCCATTGGAATTATTTTATGCAAGTGAATATTCAGTTTGGGTAACGCGTGATCATTAGCCAACAACCGGTATGCACGGATACAAAGATTGTTTTCAGAAGCGCAGTTATCAAAGGTGATACCTGAAACCGAGAACCTGTAATCTTCCGGGATTGCTTCACGTATCTCAACAAACTCCAGAGCATCGCAAAATCTGATAGGATAGAAAATGGTTTCTATGGTATGAAACCCATCAGGGAGTTTACTCAAAATGCGCAGGCCGATATTTATTTTTGCATTTGGAAAAACGAGCATGCTATCGCAAAATTTAAATTGCAAAGTTAAAATTGCAAATTGCAAAATGTAAATAGAAACGTCTATTCCTTAATTTTCCACAGCGCCCATTTATCCTGTACTTCGGGGCTTACAATGGTTTGCGGCGTCTGTTCCTTATTGTTTATCATCACCGATTTCATGCCTACCTGTTCGTTCAGGTATTCTGCCAGTTCCTTGTAAGAAATATCGCCCTGGGTTTCTTTTAATTTTTTGAGCAGGTGATAGGTAAACATACCGTGCTGCGCCTCTTTATAAGCTAATGAAGATTGTTCCCCGCTGCTGGATGTGAATATAATAATATTGCCTTTTATCGGGGTTTCCTTGGGTTTAATCTTCACACCTCTTGCATTGATCATTCCCTGGTTTCTTGCGCCTCCGCTAAAACATGCATCGAGAAAAACAGTTACTTTCTTCGATGGGTATTCTGATAATTTCCTGTAAACATCGGCAAGTTTCACGGCAAACTGGAGGTCTGTACCACTCACATCCACCGGAACGAGGTAAGGCTCTTTGGTCTCTTCATCAGGTATTCCATGTCCGGCATAATAGAAAAATACCTCCGCTTTCCCATTGGCGCTTTTCATAAGCAGGTTCAGTTTATTAAGCTCCTTGTGCATTTCCATAGCTTTGGCATTGATCTTAAGAACAACATTTTCATCGGGTATCCCGAATGTCTTGGTTGCATATTCCTTAAATACCTTTGCATCGCGCTCGGCAAATTCAACATTCACTTCGCTTTTCAGATCCTGCTGATACGAGCTGTAATCTTCATTTCCAAAAATCAGAGCGAAGCGGTAGGGATTCTTTTTCAAATTCTCAGGGATTCCCTGGTCAACATTGTCTTTGGGAGCATTGTTGGTATTCGTTGTTACGTTGTTGTTCGTATTTGAAGAATTGGTATTTGTTGTATTACTTACAAGCATGCCGTCGCTTGTTTTAATAAGCTTGTCTTTAGCCCAGGTTCCTTTTTCCACTTTGCCGTCGGCATGGATAAAAGTGCCTTCGCCCTCGAAAAGATTGTCTTTAAAATAACCTTTATAATTTGTGCCATCCCTGTAATACAGCTCGCCTTTTCCGGTCATTTTATCATCAATAAAATCGCCGATATATTTTTCATAAATGGATTCCTTTTTATAGGTGTAGGTTCCATAACCGTTTTTCAGGTCATTCTTCCACATGCCGATATGAACGGCTCCGGTTGTAAAATAATTTGTTCCCTGCCCGTTGCGGCTGTCGTTTTTCCAGTTCCCTTCGTATTTTTCGCCGCTGGGCCATATATACACACCGTAGCCGTCATTACAGTTTCCGGATATACAGCCGGTGTTTGCAGAGCCGGTATTTGTTTTATTGTTATTGGAAAAGCTGTAATCCGAAGATGAATTACCGACAAATTTTCCATTGCTCCAATAACCGGTTTCTGTGGAAGCATCATCGGCATAGAAATAAGTGCCATAACCATCCATCTTGCTTTTTATCCAGTCGCCTTCATATTTATCGCCGTTGTTCCAGAAATAGGTTCCCTGGCCCGTAAGAGAATTATTTTTAAAACTACCCACATATTTGGCGCCATCCGCATAATAATACGTTCCCTGCCCGTTTCGCTCGCCGCCTTTCCAGTAACCAGTATATTTATGGCCTGCCCACTTGGAATCGGCAGCCCATATAAAAGTGCCGAAATCACTATCGCAGTTGCCGGAAACACAACCGGATTTAAAATCTTTGTTTACAAGTTTGGTGTCTCTCCAATAGCCGACATCTTTGCTCCCGCTTGCATAGTAATAACCGCCCTGCCCGTTAATGGAACCATCGGCCCATTCGCCGATATAATAGCTGCCATCTGTCCACTTGCAATATCCATAGCCGTGAAGATTATTATTCTTAAAATTTCCTGTATAGATCACACCGGATTTATAGTAATACACCCCCTGCCCTTCCCGTTTTCCGTTATTCCATTCTCCGGCATATTTATCACCGCTGTCGAAAACATACATTCCATAACCATTATCACAGTTCCCGGCAATACAGCCTTTAGATCCTTTCTTGGAATTATAGGTGTAATCGCTCGAATAAGCGCCCTGGAAAACATTGTCTTTCCAGTTGCCTGATTCTTTTGTGCCGTCCTTGTAGTAAAGCGTTCCCTGACCTGTTAACTTATCTTCTACAAAATTACCGATGTATTTTTCATATTTTGTTGTAGGCGCATATTCATAGATACCATACCCGCTTTTGAAATCGTCTTTCCAGTTGCCGGTGTATTTTGCCCCGCTGGTAAAGTAATTCGTTCCAAAACCGTTTCGCATTTTATTTACCCAGTAGCCTTCGTATTTTTCTCCGCTGGCAAATATCCAAACTCCATAACCATTGTCGCAGTCGCCGGATGTGCAGCCGGTTGATGCCGTGCTATACGAAGAGGTAGTGGAAGAACCGGAACCTACATAATTATTATCTTTCCATGTTCCGGATTTTGAAGTGCCGTCCGTATAGTAAAGAGTTCCGTATCCATTGTAGGATCCGTCTTTCCATTCGCCGATGTATTTTTTACCATCGGCAAACGTATAGGTTCCCTGTCCGGAATAAGTTCCGGTTTTAAAATAACCTACATATTTATCTCCGCTGGCAAACTTGTATGTGCCATAACCATCCGTACAATTCCCGGATATACATCCAGTGCCTGAAGAACCTGTTGAAGAAGTACTGCTATAACCCGAAGTTCCCTGGTATGAATCCATGCTCCAGTAGCCGCTTTTTGTTTCTCCGGTATCATAATAGAAAAATTTTCCATAGCCGTCTTTTTTCCCTTCCTTCCATCCGCCATCGTATTTATCGCCATTTGCCCAGTAATAAATCCCCTGGCCGTCGAGTTTATTATTTATAAAAGCTCCCACATATTTTGCTCCGCTGGCATAGTAATACGTACCATAACCGCTCATTGCGCTGCCAAGCCAGTAGCCGTCATATTTTTCTCCAGCCCATTGCGAATCATAACCCCAGATATAGACTCCCCATCCATTATCACAGTCTCCGGAAATACAACCCGTTTTTGCCTCGGCTGAAGAAAATACATCATTCTCAAACCTGCCTGATTTTTTGGTGCCGTCTTTATACCAATACGTACCCTGCCCGGTTCTTCCCCCGTTTTTCCAGTCGCCTATATATTTCTCGCCATCGGCCCATTTGCAAAATCCGTAACCATCGAGTTTGTTGCTTTTAAAACCGCCAACATATGTGATTCCGCTGATAAAATAATAAACACCCCATCCATCCCTGTAGCCGTTTTTCCATTCTCCGATAAACTTGTCGCCGCTTGTCCAGACATAGACGCCATATCCATCCGTACAATTTCCGTAAATGCAACCGGTCTGCTGAGCTTCTGTATTCAGGAAACCCGAGCAGATAAAGATTATTGAAAATATAATTAATCTCATAACCTTAAATTTTAATTGTTAATTCAAAACATAAAAATACAAAAAAATAATATTGTATTAAAAATACTTTACCTTAAATCCGCAAGATAATCAAGAAATATTTTGCCTTCCCCTGCGAATCCATTTACCGGCTACATTTATAAATAAGAAAACAATTTTTTTAACCGGAAATTACTTTCAAGAAATTTGATTTTTTCAGAATATTTATCAATCAGAGATTTATACAGGCTTCTACACATACCTATGATGCTGAGATATACCGTATTTTCATCTAACCATGAAAAAGGTAAGCGGTTCCAACCGAAATCGTTGTTCATCATATCAAATGCTTTTTCTGCTGAACCTCTTGCATTATAGAATTCGATTATTTTTTTCTCGCTATGTTTCCAGTCATTGGTGAAAATGCTTCGATAGATCATAGCGTCTTTTATCAACAATATTTTGCAGCTTCTTGTTAATTTCTATCTTGTTAATTTCTATCTTGCGGAGTTAAGGTATTACAAAATTAGGGGAAATTTCCGAAAATAATTATTGAAATATTAAGTTAAATTATTTTGTGTTGTTTTATAAAATTCTTAAATAATAAAATTTTTTCATTGGAATTATCATTAATTTCCAGATGCAAAAAATCTTTCCTTCTTAATTCTAAATTCGCGCTGTCTGCTTTAGTTAATAAGGCTTCCTTTAGTTCTGTTTTATTTTTAATACCAACTCTTTCCTTTAAAAAATACATATTCGGTGTGGTTTTGTTAAGTAAAAACATAACATCATAAAAATCTCTCCCTTTACTTCTCTGTAATAATGCTGATATTTTCATTGAACATAAAACATCATCCGGGGGAACAGGGAAATTAAACACATAATTATTTTTGCTTATCAAATGTACCTTTGGGAAATAATTTACTCCCTGATCCTGGCATTCTATTTTTATTTCAAACTTTTTATCTTTATGCGGAGATAAGCCTTGTTCATAAGCAAATCCTGGAAAATCCAATGCACAACGAAATGCTTTTAGTTTATCTTCCTTCTCATATTTTGCATTTACTGTATAACCTGAATTTTTTAAATAGGCTTCAATAGAACCTGTCATTTTTTTAAATTCTGTTCTGTTTATCTTTTTTATATCAAAATCTAAATCTTCACTGAACCTGTCTATTCCATGAACTAAACGCAAATTGGTTCCTCCGATTAAACACAATTTTTGAGCATCTTTTGTTGATGAAAGAAAATTCAAAATCTGCAATTGTACATCTTCTTTTACAATACAGTTTAATTTTTTTTGTTCCGTTAATGAGTAATACGATTTAATCTGCTCTATGCTTATCATATTTGGTATGTTTTTGAAAAAGTTTCTATTCGCTTTTCAAGCTGCTTGTTTTGGTACTTAACAAGATACTGAAATAAAATTTCCTTATTCAAAATTTCTTTTAAAATCTGCTGATCGAATCGCAAATCAATCATATCCTGCTCTGACGTGTAAAAAGGATATAAATAGAATAAATCAAGGATTGCCTTTTCTGTTGTAGCAAGATTAACCGCCATGTTTAAAAAAGGCTTACGCTCGTAACCAAACATAAGATTCTGCCTAACCTTTTGATATGTAAAACTTCCAAAAGAATTTTTAAAGGTTATGGTCTTTAAGCTGCTTACAGATGTTATTTGAAATATAGCTTCAGGTATCAGTCCATAATGACTTAACGCATAATGCAGGCTTATATAGGAAGGAGTATAAATCCGGTTTGCTACATATTCATCAAAACCTGCAACATCAGTATATTCGGGAAATGTATAAAGCCCATTGCGAAGCTTAATAACATAATCCATAGTACACCACCGGGTAAGATTCTTACTGTCGAAATCAGGCTTCCAGTTGCTAATTTGGTGTACACTGAAACATCCTAACTTATACATGTTTTCCTTAAAATCTATGAATAACATATAATTCTATTTTTATACAAAAATAGTAAAAAAGGGAAATAAAAAATAAATTTTTGGAGAAATTTCCGAAAATGATTATTGGTAAATTCTTTTTCTCAGAACTTATTTCTATTTTCTATCTTGCGGTTTTATGGCTTTATACTATTTTAAGGGTATGTGGTTTAAGAAGTTTGAAAAGCAACGGTGGTTTAAAATCCGTTTCTGCAATTTTATTTGAACCTCTTCTCAAATTCTTCGTTCGAGAAAATTGAAATAATAAGTTTTCCATCCGGTGTGTAATTAGGAACCGAACAGGCAAAAAGACTATCAAAAAGAGCCTGCATCTCTTCGTTTGCAAGCGGCTTGCTGTAGTTAACCGCAGAAACTTTCGCCAATGACAATGCGATCTTTTCGCGTGCAGTTATTTTTATATCAACCTGGCTGTTTTTATAATTTTCGATCAGTCCTTCGATGATTTTGTTTGCATCATAACTTCCTATATCGGATGGCGTTCCGTTTACCGAAAAAGTATTTTTCCCCAGTTCATTTATTTCAAAACCTAAGCGGTTCAAATCGGGCAGAATTTCTTTCAGAAGGGAAGCATCCGCAGCCTGCAATTCTATTATTTTAGGAAATAATATTTTTTGAACAATCCCCTGAGAATTTTCGAGCGCAGATAAAAAACGTTCATATAAAATCCGTTCATATGCACGTTTTTGGTCAATAGCCATTAATCCGGATTTTACGGGAGTTAAAATATATTTATTTTTCAGTTGAAAAAAAGTCGTTGCCGGTGATTGCTGAATTAAAGTCTGCTTTTCAGTTTGAATGGAAATATTCTCATCTTTATTTTCAAAACCGCTGTATAATTTTTCCCAGTTGGTCAGGTTATCTTTTTTTCTGTAATCAAATATAATACTAGATGCACCCGCTTTTTTTGTGTTTTTCTCAAATGGATTATACTCAGAATTTACCGATATTGCCGGTTGTTTCACATCTGTATCGCTTTTTAATAAAGGTATTTCCACAAGACTGTCAATCTCAAAATCAATAGATGGCACTACATTAAATTTTCCGAGAGCCTCTCTCACTGTTGCCTGAATGATCTGCCAGATCGCTATTTCATCGGCAAACTTTATCTCGGTTTTGGTTGGATGAATATTAATATCAATCCGGGATGGATCGATCGTAAAATAAATAAAAAACGACGGGAATGTATTGGGCGGTAAAATTTTTTCATATGCATTCAACGCCGCTTTATAAAAATACGGATGCCTCATGTACCGGTTGTTCACAAAGAAAAACTGTTCGCCGGAGGTTTTCCTGGCAAACTCAGGTTTTCCAATGTATCCCCGGATTCCGGCAAGCGATGTTTCCGTATGGATTGATATAAGATTCTGGTTCAGGTTTTTCCCGAAAATATTGATGATACGCTGTTTTATAGGAGCTGCAGTCAGGTTATAAATTTCTTCATCATTATGATAAAGAGAAAAAGAAATATCGGTATTTGCAAGGGCAATGCGCTGCACCTCATCAAGAATATGCCGGAATTCGGTCTGGTTTGATTTCAGAAATTTCCGTCGGGCAGGAACATTGAAAAATAAATTTTTAACAGCGAGGCTGGTGCCATCGGGGCAACTCACGGGATGCTGGTTTTCTAACAAGGAAGCGTTAATGAGAATGCAGGTTCCCAGGTCGTCTTCCACCCTTTTGGTTTTTAATTCCACCTGCGAAATAGCGGCAATAGAGGCAAGGGCTTCTCCCCTGAAACCCATTGTGCGGATACAAAAGAGATCTTCGGCTGATTTGATTTTGGACGTAGCATGACGCTCAAAACTCATGCGCGCATCCGTTTCAGACATGCCGCAACCGTTATCAATAATATGCACCAATGATTTTCCGGCATCTTTAATGATGATTTTAATAACTGTGCTTCCTGCATCAACGGCATTTTCTACCAATTCCTTTACAACAGAGGCCGGACGCTGGATGACTTCTCCGGCGGCAATCTGGTTGGCAACGGAATCGGGTAATAATTGTATAATATCGGTCATGATACTTGTAATTTTTGATTCACAGATTTTATTTCAAATAAAATTCTTTTTTCAACAATAAACGAAACATATTCTGTTTATCAAAACCTCACAAAAATATAATGTATTGCAAGAGTAAGCAAAAACAGTTATTCACATAAATTAAACAGGATTTGAACAATTTGGAAAAAGAATAGCTACACGGTAACCTAAATAGTTTTCTCAATCAGGTAATGGTTCCTGTCGTGCGTACTACGGGAGATCATTTCGCCGAGAAAGCCGGCAAGGAACAGTTGGACTCCTATTACAGCGGCGACCAGCGCGATATAAAACAGGGGCTGATCTGTAACATTACGCGGTTGAATATGGTGCAAATTGTGATAAAGTTTTTCTCCGATAAGCCAGAGGGTTACAGCGCCTCCGGCAAGAAACATCAGCATTCCCCATACGCCGAAAAAGTGCATTGGGCGCTTTCCGAATTTTGATACGAACATGATAGACATCAGGTCGAGCGGGCCATTGATAAACCTGTCTAATCCGAATTTTGTGCTGCCGTATTTCCGTTCCCTGTGCTGAACCACTTTTTCGCCGATTTTCCTGAATCCCGCCCACTTGACTATAACAGGGATGTAGCGATGCATCTCGCCATATACTTCTATGGATTTTATCACATCCCGCTTATAGGCTTTGAGTCCGCAGTTAAAATCATGCAGATGAATGCCGCTCATTTTACGGGTTGCCCAGTTAAATAATTTGGTCGGTATTGTTTTTGAAACCGGGTCGTATCGTTTCTTTTTCCATCCGGACACCAGGTCGAATTTGTCTTTTACAATCATGTTATATAATCCGGAAATTTCATCAGGGCTGTCTTGCAAGTCTGCATCCATGGTAATCACAACATCTCCCTGCGCCATAGCAAAGCCACAGTTCAACCCGGCAGATTTTCCATAGTTCCTTCTGAATTTGATCCCCCGTATATTTTTATTTTCTGCTGTAAGTTTCTCAATCACATCCCATGAAGTATCTTTACTGCCATCATCAACAAAAATGAGCTCGTAAGAAAATTTATTTTCATTCATTACGCGGACAATCCATTCGGAAAGTTCCGGTAATGATTCTTCTTCATTTAATAAAGGTATGACAACGGAGATGTCCATTAGGTTCGGTTTTATTTTCTCAATATTTATAATGTATACGGAAATTTATTATTTTTATTATATCTAAACATGATCCTGATCTGTAATTTTATTGCACATCTTTCATTGCTTCGTCAAACGGATTGGTTTTCTTTTTTAAAAAAATCGAAGTGATCAGTGAAAAAACAAAACCCAGTAAAGTGAAACTAAAAATTATACCGATGGATATGGTTACCGGCGTTGTAAATTTTTTTGCCATTTCAATAGACATTTCGATCTGCTGGTCGGTGAGGTTTGGTTGCTTCATCATCTGCTGTTCCATCAGGTCGTAAATTTTACCCAGTGCCCCGGGGTCAATAATTTTAAAAAACAAAAAGGTATAAAAAGCAAGAATAATTGCAGAGAAAAGACTAATCAATACTCCTGAACCAAGCGCCTTGCCATATGTGATGCTGCCATGATTCATTTTATCCCTGAAATATTTTGTTCCAAAAACGATCCCGGCAATCAATATTGCATAATCAATATATTGGGATATATTCTGGTTTTCGATATTAAGCAAATAAAACAACACGGATATTATAATAAAAGCCATGCCGGTAATAGCCCCGAATGTCATAGTATTTTTTAAAAACCCGGATTTCTTTTTTTCCATAGTAAATCAATTATTATTGTGAGCAAAGATATAGTTTTTGGGAATTTTATAAAATTAATGAGGAATAATTAACTTGTATATTTCATAAACTTCTCTCTAAACTCTGCAAACGGTACTATGTTTCGACTACGCTCAACATGACCGTCAGTGTGAGCGAAGTCGAACACAAGGTCAATAGGGGTTTTCATTAAGTTTTTGAATTTATACCATCAAATTGTTTTGCATTGCCAAAGAAAAATTATACTTTTGTATCGGGCAAGTCTTATACGACCAGCTCCCGCCCAATCCCCCCAGGATCGGAAGGTAGCAAGGGTAGGCGGTTGTAGCGGTGCGATATGAGGGAGCTTGCCCTTTTTTATTTGGCTTCAGATTACTTTTTCCTCATATAAATCTGGATGGGAACCCCGCACAGATCATAATGTTCGCGCAGTTTATTTTCGAGATATCTCATATACGGGGCATTAACATATTGCGGCAAGTTGCAGTAAAAAACAAACAACGGATAATGCGTATGCAACTGTGTAACGTATTTTATTTTTATAAATTTCCCTTTTACGGAAGGCGGGGGATAGGCTTCAATATCTTTCAGCATCACTTCATTTAATTCTGAGGTTGCGATTCTCTGTTTTCTGTTTGTGTAAACCCTGAAGGCTGTTTCAAGAACTTTATGAATTCGCTGCTTGTTTATCACAGAGGTAAAAATTATTGGCACATCATCGAAAGGCTGAAGTTCTTTCTTGATCGCTTCTTCATAGTATTTAGTGGACTTGCTGTCTTTTTCAATCAGGTCCCATTTATTAACCAAAATTACAACCCCTTTTTTATTGCTTGTGATCTGGTGCATGATGTTCATGTCCTGAGATTCGAAATCAGAAGTAGCATCGGTTAACAGGAGGCATACATCAGATGTTTCAATAGTACGGATAGCCCGCATCACAGAATAGAATTCGATATCTTCCTTAACCTTTGACTTTTTGCGTAATCCGGCTGTGTCTACAAGATAAAAATCATGACCATATTTGTTGTACCGTGTATAAATTGAATCGCGTGTTGTTCCTGCAACAGGTGTAACTATATGCCGCTCCTCTCCGATCAACGCATTCAGCAACGAGGATTTTCCCACATTGGGCCGGCCAACAATGGCAAATTTAGGGAGGTCGGATATTTCATCAACTTTGGTTTTTTCGAACGAGGAAACTACTGCATCAAGCAGGTCTCCTGTGCCGCTTCCGTTACCGGAAGATATACTGTAAAGTTCGCCGAGCCCCAGTGAATAAAATTCATGGGTATCGCCATGCCTTTCGGTAGTATCCACTTTATTAACAACCAGGAAAACTTTTTTCTTTGATCTTCGGAGAATATTTGCAACAGCCGTATCAAGATCTGTGATACCATTTTCAACATCTACCAGGAAGAGTATCACATCGGCTTCATCAATAGCTAATTTCACCTGCTTGCGTATCTCTTCCTCAAAAATATTATCCGAATTAACCACATAGCCGCCAGTATCTATCACAGAAAATTCAATTCCGTTCCAGTCGGCCTTGCCATAATTCCGGTCGCGTGTAACACCACTGGTTTCATCCACAATAGCGCTTTTTGTCCTGGTGAGCCTGTTGAACAATGTTGATTTCCCAACATTCGGCCTTCCTACTATCGCTACTATGTTTGGCATATTTTGATTTACGATTTGTGATTTCAGATTTTAAAATTTATTGAATAATTTTTATGAAAAACTTCAAACTTTAAACATGAGTCCACTCCGAAAAGTGCAAATGCTGAAAATCCGCTTTGCCCCAACCCTAAAGGGATGCTGATTTTCAGCGACTTCCCTTTAGGGATTAAGGGCAAAAAGTCGCTGAAATCATTAAATTCGACTTTTCGGAGGGGATTCAAACATCAAACTCTAAACTACGACTGATTATACCCAAAATGTTTCAGCATTTTTTCATTGTCGCGCCAGTCCTTAGTAACCTTTACATGCAATTCAAGATGAATGTGTTTTCCGAAAAACGACTCTGCGTCTTTTCTTGCTCCGATCCCGACTTTTTTCAGAGCCAGCCCTTTGTTGCCGATAATAATTCCTTTCTGCGACTCGCGTGCTACATGAATGGTTGCCTGAATCCTGATAATTTTAGCGTCTTCTTTGAATTCTTCAACCACTACTTCCGTACAATACGGTAATTCATGGTGATAATAGAGAAGAATTTTTTCGCGTATGATCTCGGCCATAAAAAAACGTTCCGGCTTATCCGTAAGCTCATCTTTGGAAAAATAAGGTTCGCTTTCTGGAAGTATAGATATCAGTTTCTTTAAAAGCAAATCAAGATTGTATTTTTTAATAGCAGCTATAGGCAATATCTCTGCATTGGGCAGCAGTTTGTTCCAGGCTTCTACAATTGTAACCAGAGTTTCTTCGTTTGTCAGGTCAATCTTATTTACTAATACTATAACCGGTACGTCGGTTTTATTCAGTTTTTCCAAAACATCTTCTTTTGTACCCGGCGTTTCGTTTACATCGGTAACATAAAGAATTACATCCGCATCCACAAGCGCAGCCCCAACAAACTTCATCATGGATTCATGCAGCCTGTATCTGGGTTTTAAAATTCCCGGAGTGTCAGAGAACACGATCTGGAAATCATTTTCATTCAGAATACCCAAAATCCTGTGCCTTGTCGTTTGCGCTTTGGAAGTGATTATTGAAAGTTTGTCGCCTGTAAGCGCATTCATTAATGTGGATTTTCCAACATTCGGGTTGCCAATGATGTTTACAAATCCTGATTTATGAGCCATTGTATAAATTTTATGCAAACTTAATGTATTAATTTAAACCTAAAGTTTTATAATGTAAATACTTTTTAAACTGTCGTCAGTCACCTGTGGTGCGATGCACTGAGTTTACCGAAGTGAGCATTGCCGAACCATCCGTCATTATCACCTCTTGCCTCCTATTTCCCTACCTCTTACCTCTTACCGATTACCGATTACCGATTACCGCCAACTGCCTCCTGCCCCCCTCACCCCCACCTGCTGCGTAACATTTTTTTTGTTCAAAAATTATCCGTTACTTATAGCGCTCACGTTGTTATTTACTATATCTTTACACTTATTGTTAGTGAATAAATCAATTTCTAAATTTTATTCCTTATGAAAAAGTTATCTCTTTTTTTAATCCAATGAAGATAAACAAAAAAATAAAGTCAAAATATCGGATATGGCTATTGTTGTTGCATTGCCTGTTTGCATTAATAGCCGGTAATACATATTGTCAATTAAATAATACTTACGGCCAGTATACTGTGCCAACTGCAGTTTGGTCAGTAAGTGCTGCCGACCTTAACTTGGATGGTGATGTTGATATTGTCACAGGTCATAATTACGATTCGCAAACTCTGTGGAGTGGTATCTCTATCGTGGCTAATTTAGGAAATGGGATATTTGAATTAACAGACTCAATATATTTTTATGGCGGGCAGAATGTGAAAACAGGGCAATTAAATTTAGACCCGCATCCTGAAATTATATTTAAAAAAGTTAACTCAAGTACTGAATTTATTGGGATCATATACGATAATATTTATAATGATACAGTTTTTATAAATATGAACTCTTATGAAGGTATTGATAAAATGGAATTAGGCGATGTTGACGGTAATGGATATAACGACATTGTTTTTTCGGTGTTGGGTGAAATCCGTTGGTGATAACTTGTAGACATCTGATTTACAATATATTTTAATAAATATCAACGGAATTAACCCATGATCCAAAATTTTAAATTTATAATCTGAAATTTCTAAAACTATGGACAAGAAACAGGAAGACTTCATATCAATGGCTCTCGCCACTCAGAAAACTCTTCTCAATGCTCAGTCAGTATGGGCAAGCGATACCGTAATGGCCAACAATGTCAGCATTCTTGGTAACCTCATTACCCAGGTTAATACACAGGCACAAATTCAGATCAATGCCACCGGCGGTATCAGCACAAACAAAAAAGAAGCCCGTCTTGCCCTTGCAGACTGGACGCTCACAGTATCGGCAGCATTGCAGGGCTATGCCTCCGACAACCAGAACAACGAAATATACGAAAAAGCCCATATTACAAAAACAGAACTGAAAACTATCCGCGACACTTTGGTTTCCGATATCGCCAAAAATATCAGCGACCTTGCTGTCGCAAACCTTACAGCCTTAGCGCCCTATGGCATTACCACCGCAATCATAACAACCGGTTCCACCCTCAAATCCTCTTACGATGCCCTTATTCCCGCTCCTAAAGTAGCCCGTTCTTCCAAAAAAACAGCCACCGAAATCATTGCCGCCCTTATCGCCAGGCTGCGCAACCATTTAGACGCCAAACTCGACAAAAACATAGTACGTTATAAAACCAACCGGCTTTTTAACGACTATCACAATGCCCGTCGCATTGACACAACCGGAGTTCGTCACAAAAAAGATACAACTGCTCCACCCTCTTAACATTGCTGCCGCAAGACCCAACCCTGATCTGTCAAGTTTGCCCTTGATTTGTGAGAAAGATGAACCCGTCAGGTCTGAATACCCCATACTTTTCATTGCAGGTAATAATATTTTCATCGCAGATGATATACTTTTTATAGCAGATAACATTTCAACTATAACCGAAGATATACTTTTTGTGTCCAGCAATCATCTTTTTATCGCCGTCCGTCATCCATCGTCCGTCGTCAGTCATCTAACTATCGCCAATAATGTTCTAACTATCGCCGGTGTCATACTTTTTACCACGAATGACAAACTAACTATTGCCGATGATAATCTGCTTGTTGCCGCCGGCAAACTTTTCAACGCTGGTCGTCATGTCCGTGCTGCCACGGAGCCTGTCCTTTACCGCTTACCGCTTAGTTACTGTTTACATAAAAAAACTTGATGTCAAATCCCAAAACCCACATCCAACATCCAACATCTTTTTTGTATTTATTCATTTTTTATATATTTTTATCAAATTAATATCAAGCGGAGTTTCAATGAGATATTTTTTACAGATACTTCTTTTCACCATAATTTTTCTTACACTGCACTCCTCCTCGCTGCTTGCACAAAAGTGGAATGTCACAGAATATGGTCTTGACGATGGGTTAACACAGTCCCAGATATTATCCCTGTTCCAGGATAATAAAGGCAACCTCTGGATTGGCACAAACGGCGGCGGGATAAATATTTATAATGGTAAAACGTTTACTGCTATCACTCAAAAACAGGGATTAGTCAACGACATAGTGTTTTCTATTGCCCAGGATTCAAAGGGGATTTTTTATATTGGCACTAATGAAGGACTGAGCGTTTATAACGGAAATACTTTTAAAAATTTTACGGAAAAAGACGGATTGCCAGACAACCGCATTTTTAAAATTTATGTTGATGAAAACGATGTCGCGTGGCTTGGCACACAAAAAGGCGTTATTAAATTTCAGAATCATCGGTTAGTTGAATTTGAGGATAACAAGATGCTTGGTAATGCACCGGTTTACAGTATATTTAAGGATAAAAACAAAAATTACTGGTTTGGGACATTAGGTTCCGGCCTGTTTAAATATAATTCCAAATCTTTCGAAATTTTTACCGCTGCCGATAGTGTTTTAGCAGACAATCGTATCCGGACTATTTGCCAGGATCCGGAAGGAACTGTCTGGATCGGGACTGAACGTGGAATGAATTACTACAGTTACAAAACAAATAAATTGAGCAAGATCGGCGGCTCCAATGCTATTATTTCTTTATTAGTTACCAGTGCTGGTGAATTTTGGATAGCAACCCGTTCCGGCTTATTAACACAATATAAATATCAAAATAAAAAGGATGTCATCTTCAGGAAAGATTTTTCCGTTTTCGGGAAAAATAATAAAACCGATAAATTATGGGCTTTATTAGAAGATAAAGAAAAAAATATCTGGATAGCTTCTGAAAACGGTCTAAAGAAATTCCCCTATTATAAACGGTTCTATAATTATAATGAATCGGACTCGCTGATAAATAATATCGTTACCTGCGTTTTCCGCTCAAGTTCGGGTGAGTTCTGGTTTGGAAGCCCCACCATGGGTATATTGTCTGCCACTGTGGATGAAGAAAAAGTATTGCATCTGAAATCCGTTTTTTCTTTTGAAGCAAACGATGAGGATAAAAAAAATAAACGGAAAGGAGACAAGAAAGCGGAAAAGAAAACGCCGAAAACCATGCCGGATAAAGCGAAGAAAAATTCAAACACAATATTGGCCGGCAAATATGTAAGCTCTATTGTTGAAGACAAAAAGAATAACATCTGGATAGGAACCTGGACCGGTATAACCAAATATAATGGTATCCGTACATACAACTATACAAATGTTGAAGATAAAAGCAAATCAAAGATTTTTAACAGGAATTTAGTCAGCCAGACCATTTATTCTTTATGCGCGGATCATAAAGATAATATCTGGGTAGGTACGAACAACGGGTTATCGTTAATTTCCGACACGGTTTTCACTAATCTTAACGAACAATTTATAGTGCTCGAAAAATCAACGATCTTTTACATTTATGAAGATACTGATAAAAAAATTTGGATATGCAGCGATAAAGGTATATTCAGAATTGACGGTAAAAATATCAAACAATTTGGCGTAAAAGAAAGGATTACCGAAAAAGGTGAAAAAGAAGATATAATAGCCAACTCCGTTATTCAGGATAAATACGGCCTTCTCTGGTTCGGAACAAAATATGGCGTTTTCAGTTATAATAAAGGAACTTTTGGTTTAATAGATGAATATAAAGGGCTGGCGTCAAATTGTATTTATTTGCTGATTCTTGACGATAATGAAAACCTGTTTATCGGAACCAATAAAGGCCTTGATAAAATAAATACCAAAGCTTTTAATATCAGTGGAAAGATTATCATTGAACATTATGGAAAAGATGAAGGATTTATAGGCCAGGAATGTAATATAAATTCCTGTTTTAAAGATAAGCTGGGCCGGTTATGGTTCGGCACTGTAAAAGGGGTTACCGTGTATGACCCGAAGTTAATAAAAATCAATACCGTTAAACCTCAAACGCATATATTAAAATTACTGCTCGATTTTAATGATTTGGATTCAGCCCAGGTTGCAAGTTACTCCGATGGTCCCGATTCTGTAACTCATTTACCTGTAAAATTAGTTCTGCCGTACAATAAAAATAATATCACCTTCGATTTTGTAGCCACCAGTTTGACTATACCTAAAAAAGTAAATTACCAGTACATGCTGGAAGGATTGAATAATGAATGGTCGCCTTCGCGTAATAAAAGCGAGGCCGATTACCAGGGATTGTCCGACGGGAAATATGTTTTTAAAGTAAGAGCCTGCAACGACGACGGAGTGTGGAACGAAACACCGGTTACTTTTTCTTTCATTATTAAACCCCCGTTCTGGAAAACATGGTGGTTTTATACCATCCTTGCCATTCTTCTGATAATCGGAGTTGTAGTGTATATCCGCAGGAGAGAGCAGAAACTCATAAAAGAAAAGCAGATATTAGAGCAAAAGGTGAAGGAGAGAACCGCTGAAATAGCCCGGAAGAACCAGGTTCTGCAAACTCAGAAAGAAGAAATTCAGAAACAGGCGGATGAACTTGAAAAACTTTCCATAGTAGCCAGCGAGACCGATAATGCCGTCGTGATTATGGATGGCAAAGGACACTTTGAGTGGATTAACGAAGGATTTACAAAAATGTATGGTTATACATTGCCTGAGTTGAAAGCTATGCTTGGTACGAATATTCTTGACTGTACGGGTAATCAGCATTTACGGGAAATTATTGATAGCGGTTTTGATACGAGAGAACCCATCATCTATGAAGCGCTCACCCATACAAAATCCGGTGAGAAACTATGGGCGCAGACCACCATCTCGCCTATTTTTGATAAAAGCGGCGAAGTGATAAAACTCGTTGCCATTGACAGTAATATTCATAAGATGAAACTGGCCGAAGAAGAAATCAAACAACAGAAAGAAGAAATCGAAGCGCAGCGGGATGAAATTTCGGAACAGAAAAAGATAGTTGAAGATAAAAATAAAGATATTACCGACAGCATCAATTATGCAAAAAATATTCAGAATGCAATTTTACCGAGCCTTGAGACCATTCAGAAAAGTTTCCCTGAGATATTTATATTATTTAAACCAAGGGATATTGTAAGCGGCGATTTTTACTGGTACAATGAAAATGAAGATTATGTTTATTTTGCCGCAGTGGATTGCACCGGCCACGGCGTACCCGGGGCTTTCATGAGCATGCTCGGTTTTGCCTTCCTGAATGAGATTGTAAATAAAGAAGACATTTCCGAACCCAACCTGATCCTTGACAAACTGAGAGACCAGATTGTTAAATCCCTGCACCAGGAAGGAAAGTTAACCGATTCAAAAGACGGCATGGATACGGTTTTGATAATAATTAATAAGCATACGAATCAACTTCAGTTTTCAGGAGCAAATAATCCATTGTACCTGATTAGAAACGGTGAATTGATAGAATATAAAGGCGAAAAAATGCCGATAGCTTACCACCTGAGAATGGATCCGTTTAAAAAACAGGTGATCGATCTCATGAAAGGCGATACACTATATTTCTTCTCCGACGGATTCGCCGATCAGTTTGGCGGGCCTAAAGGAAAAAAATTCATGTATAAACATTTGAAAGAACTTGTAATGAACATTCAGGATAACACAATGAGCGAGCAGAAAAATATTTTAAATTACACCTTAGAACAATGGAAATCCTATATAAACCCGGAAAACGGCAACCCATACTCCCAGATTGATGATATTTTAATAATCGGCGTCAGGATATAAAATTTGAAATTACCAACAGACTTAATCAAAATATGAGAAAATCTATTATCGGAATAGTATGGTTTTTTGTGATTAACTATACCTTTGGCCAGAATGGCACTATCCGCGGTAAAGTGATAGATACCGATTCAAAGGAAGCGCTTATCGGGGTAAATATTATTGTTGATAATAAAACCGGAACCATTACCGATGCAAACGGGAAATACAACTTATCTCTTAAGCCCGGCGATTATAAAATCACATATAAATATATCGGTTATTCCACGAATATCATGGAGATTGATATTGCCGAAGGCGAAGTCAGGACCATGGACATTTCCATGAAAGTGGAAGTTCAGGCTATTGATGAGATTGTTGTGAGCGCCGGGAAATTCGAACAAAAACTTTCTGATGTTACCGTATCCCTTGAGGTAATTAAGCCTGCACGAATCGAAAGCATGAATACAACCACGCTTGATAAAGCGATCAACCAGATTCCCGGTGTGGATGTTATGGCTGAACAGCCAAGCATACGCGGCGGCAGCGGATATAGCTATGGCGCAGGAAGCCGGGTATTGATATTAGTAGACGACCTCCCGATTTTATCTCCCTCTTCCGGGGATCCGAAATGGACTTTTATGCCCTTGGAAAACATATCTCAGATCGAAGTTTTAAAAGGCGCCTCCTCTTCTCTTTTCGGATCGTCTGCCCTGAACGGTGTGATCAATATCCGCACTGCATTTCCCGGAAACAAACCGGAAACAAAAATTATTAGTTCTACCGGAATATACATGAACCCCGAAAGGCAAAGTTTAGTGTGGAAAAAAAGCGAGCCGCTTCTTTTTACCGCAACTAATTTTACGCACTCCAGGAAGATAGGGAACCTCGATATTGTAGTGGGCGGCGAAGTATTCGGCGATGCGGGTTACCGCGAACATGAATATGAAAATCATGTCCGGTTAAATGCTAATGTCCGGTACAGGGATAAAAAAATTGAAGGGCTGAGTTATGGCTGCAATACCAATTATATGTATCTCAGCCGGGGCGAATTCTTTCTCTGGGTGCATGCCGATTCCGCTTACCGCCAGAATCCATCTGCCCTTTCAAAAACCGACGGGTCAAGGGTTAATATTGATCCCTTTGTCACCTATTTTGATAAAAAAGGCGACCGTTTTAGTTTAAGGACGCGCTTCTATCATGAAAATTATAAAAATCTCGACGAAGCAAAGAACAACTTAGCCGATATGTATTACGGAGATTTCCAGTATCAGAAAAATATCAAAGATAAATTTAACCTGACGGCAGGAATATCTACTCAATACTCCGAAGTGAAAGCAAATTTATTCGGCAATCATTACAGTTCCTGTATCGGTTTTTATTCGCAGGTGGATAAGAAAATAAAAAAACTTTCCCTATCTGCCGGTTTCCGGTTCGAATATTGCCAGGTAGACAGCACGCAGACCGTATCGCAGTTTGAACTTAAAAACAAAGGGAAAATGCTCATGGAGTTTCCCATATACCCTGTTTTCAGGACCGGCTTAAATTATCAGTTGGCTCAATATACATTTTTAAGGGGATCGTATGGCCAGGGTTACAGGTTCCCGTCTATTGCGGAAATGTACACTACGGCAAGCATCGGCGGGTTAAATATTTTCCGAACAATACTTTAAAACCCGAAACCGGAGAGAGCGCAGAACTGGGAATCAAGCAGGGCGTAAAGATAAGCAACTGGAGCGGATACATTGATGTGGCGGGTTTTTATACCAAATACAGAAATATGATGGAATTTACATTTGGAACTTATAAGCCGGACTCCGTTCAGATTTTTACTTTACTCCAATTGTTGAAATACCTCGGGTTTAAAAGTATAAACATTGGCAATGCAGAAATTACTGGTGTTGACGTTACTTTTACCGGACAGGGGAAATTTTTCGGGCTGCCCGCCACCTTGCTGATTGGGTACACCTATACCAACCCCATTGACCTGAATGCAGCCAATGATACGTCAAAAACAGAAAATAAAAATATTTTAAAATACCGGTATTATCATTCTGTCAAGGGCGATTTTGATGTGTCTTATAAGAAAATATACATGGGGCTCAGCTTTTTATACGGCAGTTTTATGATCAATATTGACAAAGCATTTGAAGAACCGGTTATTCCTTCATCCAATATTTATATTTTACCCGGATTAAAAGAATACAGGCAGAAGCATAATAAAGGAACTTTTGTGTTTGATCTTCGTTTTGCTTATGAGATATCCGAAAAATCGAAGATATCATTAGTCTGTAAAAACGTTTTCAACAAAGAATATATGGGAAGACCCGGCGATATCAGGCCGCCCCGTAGCGTGTCGCTGCAATACACGCTGAAGTTCTAGTCCGGTTTTAAAACAATCTCCCCGGTTGAATCGGTATTGCTCTTATGGAAAGCCCTGTCCATAATGTAGAATTTGTATTTAATAGTATGATATTTTAACGGGTAGTTATAAGTAAAATCAATTTTAATATCGCCTTTCACCGTTTTATTCTGGCCTTCTGACACATCAATATAAGGGAGCCTGTAATTCGGATTATCCAAGTGTATTTCTTCGAAACCGGAATCGGTTTTCTGAAACAGGGTTGTAAAAAGGTTATATTTTGATGAATCATAAGGCGGAAAGGTATCTCCCTGCCGTAACCCGATATCGCCGTCGCCGTCAATAAACGAAAAGGTCAGGGTTCCCATTTTTACATTATTAAGCTGGTCGTTGGTGTCGCGTAAATAAAACGACTTGTAATGAATTTCCGGAATGTCGGAATATTTCTTCGGTTTCCTGCATGAAAATACAAAACCGATTACTACAGCAGGGATGAGTATTTTAAATAAAGTTTTCATCAAAGCAAAGATATAAAATGTAAATGAAAATTTATGAAAATTGATTTTAAACTTTTTATATCTTTGAAAATATATATTAACTGTAACCGGGATGATTATTTGTGTTATACTTTAAATGGTTAAATTGTTGACATTGTTAAATGGTTATTTTAATTATCACATAGACTATTAATGATTGATTTATAACAATTTAGCAATATAACAATTTGACAATGTCTGTTCAATAAAAGTTAAATTTGTAACC
>JACREX010000016.1 GCA_016212695.1 Bacteroidia bacterium | reverse complement strand
GCTTTTCCGCGAAGAGGTGGCAAAAGGTATGGCGCAAGCTGCCAAAGAAATGCAGGATGCCAGCCTCGATTCGTCGTTCCTTCTCTTTTCCATGTGGACAGAATCTATTAAACATTTTGCAGAAACCGGAAAAGGCAATGTGATCTTCCTCGACGGTTCGGTAGACGGAATGCAAAAAACCATGCAGCAGGTGATGGCCATGGGGGTTGTACAAAACAAATAAAGAATACTTTATGTTTTTACCTGTATTATAGTTGTTTTTTTGCAGATAGTTGTCTTAAATTGGTTTTTATACGTCTATTTGTATAATCAACTGGTAATCTTTGCAATATAGGTTATATTATTGGGGTTGCATACACTAGTTTTTTAGTTGCAGCCACTTATTTGAAAGTTGCATACAGCTATTCGAGAATTGCAGGCGCTTATTTGTTCTTTGCATACGACTGTTTGAAAGTTGCACCCTTCGACAGGCTCAGGGTGACAGGTTATTTTATACTTGCAGGCAGTTATTTGAAAGTTGCACCCTTCGACAAGCTCAGGGTGACAGGTTGTTTCTGTTTTGCATACGCTTATTTGACAGATGCAACAGCTTATTTGAAGGTTGACCCTTCGACTTTGCTCAGGGCAGCGGCTTATTTCTTTTTTGGTTTACGCGTGTGTTTTGTGAATTTCTTTATTGATATTTTTGAGATGAGCTTGTATTCGGGCGAAGTGGCTCCAAATACGCTTGCTACATAACTTTTCACTTGTAAAACTATGTCGTGCGCTCCTGTAGCATCAGCATATAAGTATTTATAGCGTTGGATTCTGGCATTAGCCCAGGGAACAAAAGTAGAGTTCACCGTATCGTTAAGGGTTACCATGTTTGCTGCATGAGTGTTTAATGCCGAAATTTTTAAATCTGTTTCGTTGGGGTTGTATTTAGTGGTTCCTGAGAGGAATGATATGAATTTTTTGAAGTTTTCTATACGGTTGTCGAAACTCATTTGCGAGGCGGAATGGTCTAAGATTTCCTGAAGGGTGTCGGGTGATGTGGAGTTGTCGGTGACTTCGAGAGCCTCAGTCACCGGGGTGCCTGTGAGCGTTTTATGGGTGCTGTGTATAAATGCGTCGAGAGCGTGTTTTGGAGTGATGCGAGTTCCCTGAATTTTCTTTTCCATGCCAGAACCGTCGGTAATTTCTTTTTTGGTAGCACCGCAGCCTTTCAGGGCTTTTAATATCCGGGTGGTGTATTTACTGAGTTTGTTGAATGTTTCTTTACGGGCATTCATGGCGTTTTTGTAGGGATTAGATGTATCACGAACTAATGTTAACGAATTGTCAAGATTTGTTTTTTGAGCCTGTAAAGCAGGTACTTTTATTTCGTTTGCGCTCGGGGTATATAACGTACCATAAGACTGAACCGCAGGAATGACTTTTCCGAAATTCGCTACGTTCCTGGCGTGGCCGGTTTCTGTGCTTGACATAAGAATAAAGTTTAAATTTAATGTGGTAAAGATACAAAAAATTTAATATGCAAAGTTATTTTTTAATAATTAGGGTTTGCTCATTAAAATGATAACGACCTGAAAGTTATTAACATAACACATGTTTTTATTAACAATTTAATCCATAAGTGCATGGAAATATTATATTTGCTTTAAAAATACATGCACTATGATCACATATAAT
>JACREX010000015.1 GCA_016212695.1 Bacteroidia bacterium | reverse complement strand
TGGTATGCTGTTGGCGGAGAGCTTGATGGGAATAGTGCGAGGGCACGCGGCGGCGGCGGTACTTTTTATGGCGGTGGTTTCTATAAATCAACTGATAACGGAGAAACATGGAATTCTATTGCAACAAATTTAATTGCACCAAATGGCACAAGCTGGAATAGTTATTTCTCTTATGCTCCAAAGGTAATTGTAAATCCGACTACAGGAAATGTATTTGTAGGTTCTAATGCTGGTGTTATTATCAAATCTACTGATAAAGGTTCTACTTGGACAACAGTTTGGGGTCAACAGAATGACCATTATTATGCAGATTTAATTATTAATAATAGTGGTGTTATGATTAGTTATTTATCGCAGTTAGCTCCTCCTGGAGCTAATCCAGTACCATCCCCACCACCGGGATTATTTAAATCAACTAATGACGGATCAACATGGACGAATATAACACCGGTTGATTTTCCAACATCTTCTTCCAGATCTGTAATGTCATTCAGTACTTCAAATCCAAATTTAATTTATACATTAACAAACACAGGCAACAAAATTGGTTCAACAACTAAAGATGATGTGCGTTTATTTAAAATAAATATTTCTACAGGAGTTTCTACTGATCTATCGGCTAATCTTCCCGATTTCATCGGTACGAAAACAGCATACATAGATACACAAAATGATTATAACATGGCAATCGCTGTTCATCCGGCTAATGAAAATATTGTTTTTATTGCGGGTACTAATTTATTCAGATCACTTGATGGTTTTGCAACAAAACTCAACACCGATCCGAAAACAAATTGGATTGGAGGTTATGCTTATACTTCACAAAACTTTTTCTATCCTGCGTTACATCCGGATATTCATACAATTGTATTTGATCAAGGGAATCCGAATTGGATATGGGTTGGACATGATGGCGGTATAAGCTACGCACCTGATGCAACAACAACAAACTATACAACATTATTCCCATGGGTTGATAGAGATAATCTTTATAATGTTACGCAATATTATACGATGGCAATTTCTCAATCATCAGGAGACACACGCATATTTGGAGGAACACAAGATAACGGCACACCATTTTTTAGGTGGAACGGAACCAGTGCAGCAAGTTCGTCCGATATAACCACTGGAGACGGAGGTTATTCTTATTTAGGAACTCAATTCGCATACGGTTCAACACAAAACGGTTCAGTTGTAAGATATGGTTATAATAGTAGTAACAATCCTGATCAAAGTGTAAGTTGGTCCACTGTAACTCCTGACGGAGCTAGCGGGATGAAATTTGTTAATCCGTATGCCGTTGATCCAAACAATGAAGATTACATGTACTTCATTGCCGGAAATATGTTATGGCGTAATAATACTTTATCAACTATTCCTAATTATGTTGCCGATAAAACTACAGTGGGCTGGTCCTCTGTTGATTTACAACTTTCTTCCGGATATACTTTTTCTACTTTAGCAGTTTCAAGAACACCGGCAAACATTCTTTATTTAGCAGCTTCATCAAGTAACGGTCAACCGAAAATTTATAAGATGAGTAATTCTAAAACTGCAACCACAGCAACAGATATTACGCCAGCTTATTCTACTGCATCAGTTCCTAACGGAGCTTATATTCATGGTATAGCAATTCATCCGGATAATGCAGATGAAGTTCTTGCTGTTATATCAAATTACAATGTGAAGAGTTTATGGTACACAAGTAACGGTGGATCAAGTTGGTCCGATGTGGAAGGAAATTTTTCAGAAGCATCAGTCCGCTCAGCAACAATTCTTCCGACTTCAGGCAGCAGCAAAGTTTATTTAATTGCAACAAGTGTTGGT
>JACREX010000217.1 GCA_016212695.1 Bacteroidia bacterium | reverse complement strand
GATAAAGTACTTTACTATTGAGTTGCTGATTTTTCAAGGGTTTATGAAGGTTTATCAAATTATTATTCAAAATGTTCATGAAAGCCTGTTGGTTTCTACGTTATTTAAAACATTTACTTGAGTGAAACGGATAAGCAGTTTTTATTAATATTACTTATGGCCTAACCTGGTATACTGAAGGGAAAAAGAAAGTAAAAACAAATCCGTAATGAAAAGGTTTCTTAAAATATTAGTTTGCTTCATTTTGATTTCACCGATGCATTCCGTTTTGTTTGGACAGAATCCGCTCAGCAAATACCCGGAAAATGATTTAAAAACTCTTTATTATTCGCTTGTCAGATATAATGAATTTCAACTGGCAGGGATTATCCGGGCTGAAATTAACAACAGGAATATCCAATTAGAGTATTCAAATTTTTCTTTACAGGATCTGGAAAAAATGGAGAAGGAGGCCATTGATAAAAAAGATTATAAAAAAGTGAACGAAATTGAGGTTGAAATAAATATCAGGAATATATATCTTCCTCAGGGCTCAGAGAAAAAAACGGATAATAAAACAACCCCGAATATATCAACTCCTGCAGGAAATAGCAATAATAATCGTACTACAAACTCGAACCAGGGAAACAGCAATACTATTTCAAACCCATCAAATAATACGCCCCCGATCATCAATAAAACGCAGACACAAATTCAAAATCAAACACAGACTAAAACTCAACCCATATCCAATGAAAATAAAACAGAAAATAAATCTCAGGAGAACAAATCCCAATTATCCGGAAAATCTGTTGAACAACTGTCAAAAGACCTTGAAGATGCGGTTAATAATAACGATATGAAAAAAGCATGGGAGTTGCAAAAGCAAATAGACGAATTAAAAAAGAAAAAATAAACTTACCCCATCATCTCTTTCACTTTCTGCAACCCGTCGCAAAGCACATCTATTTCCTGTAGCGTGTTGTAAAACGCAAATGAAGCGCGCACGGTTCCCGGAATTTTATACCAGTCCATCACGGGCTGCGTGCAATGATTCCCTGTTCTCACGGCTATTCCTAATTTGTCGAGGATCATGCCGGTATCATAGGGATGAATATCCTGTAATAAAAAAGAAATTACGCCCGCTTTGTTTTTGGCGGTTCCATAAAACTTTAACCCATCAATGGAAGACAGTTTTGTGGCCGCATATTGCATCAGTTGATGTTCCTGCATAGCGATATCGTATATGCCGATGTTTTGTATATATTCAATAGCCGTTGCGAGTCCTATGGCATCAATATAATTCGCGGTTCCCGCTTCAAATTTGAACGGTAGTTTATTGTAAACCGTCTTTTCAAAAGTCACGTTGTGGATCATGTCGCCGCCTCCCTGGTAGGGTGGAATATGATTGAGCCATTCTTCTTTGCCGTATAATACGCCCACGCCGGCCGGCCCGTAAATTTTATGACCGGAAAATGCATAGAAGTCGCAATCCAATTCCTGTACGTCAATCTTTGTGTGCTGCAGCGACTGCGCTCCATCAATCAGAACCGGTATCTTGTGCGAATGCGCTTTGCTGATAATTTCTTTTATTGGGTTAATAGTTCCAAGCGAATTTGAAATATGGGTTACGGCAATAATTTTTGTCCGGTTTGATATTAAGCGGTCCAATTCGTCAACAATAAGCTCCCCCTCTTCATTCATGGGAATGATCCTGAGTTTTGCATTCTTTCTCTCGCATACCATTTGCCAGGGTACAATGTTCGAATGGTGTTCCATTGCAGATATGATTATTTCATCGCCTTCACGAATGAATTTTTCCCCGAATGAAAAAGCGACAAGATTTATCGCTTCTGTGGTGCCGCGTGTAAATATAATTTCGAACGGAAATTTGGCATTGATAAATTTCTGTACCGCAGTTCTTGAATTCTCGTATGCTTCCGATGAGCGCTCGCTCAGGTAATGCACGCCGCGGTGTATATTGCTGTTGATGGTGCGGTAACATTCCGCTATTTTATCAATGACCACTTGCGGCTTTTGCGTGGTGGCGGCATTATCAAGATAGACCAAGGGTTTTCCATATACCTGCTGCTGCAGTATGGGAAAATCTTTTCTGATTTTTTCAACATCTAACGGCATAATTTTCAATGTTTGAAAATATTATTTTTGTGTAAAGCAGACAAAAAATAGTCTACTGCCCTTTGTCTACTACTTACCTACAATTCACCACGCAATTGCTGCAGCGTGAAAGTTCCCCGCGAAGCCTTTTATCAACAAGGTCTGTGATTCTTTCCTGCAGGGGGGCAAAGTTAATTTTTCCGATCACTTCAAAAGCAAAAGCATACATAAGCATGAGCCGGGCTTCTTTTTCGCTGATGCCTCTCGAACGCATGTAGAACAGCGCATCTTCATTGATCTGCCCCACTGTGGCGCCATGGCTGCATTTAACATCATCCGCATAAATTTCGAGCTGCGGTTTCGTATTCATTCTTGCTTCATTGGTAAGCAGCACATTGTTGTTTTTCTGAAAGGCATTGGTGTTCTGCGCATCTTTTCTCACGAGGATCTTTCCGTTGAAAGCGCCGGTGGCTTCATCATCCAGAACGCCTTTATATAACTGGCTGCTGACGCAGTTGGGTTTTGCATGATCCACGAAAGTGAAATTATCAATATGCTGCTTCCGGTCTGTAAGGTATAATCCGAAAATATTAGCCTCGCTTCTTTCTCCGTCAAGCGTCACATGTATATTATTCCGAATGGTTCCGCCATGAATCGAAGCGATATTCGAAACAAATGCGCTGCCAGACGATTGGTTTACAAAAACGGAATTGATATGAGCAGACGAATTATTTTCGTCCTGTATATTATAAATATCCAAGCGGGCATTGTTGCCGAGAATAATTTCCGTAACCGAATTAGTCAGGTATTTCCAGGGCGTGAGCGTGTGGTCGCAAACAACAATCTTGGCACTGCTGCTATCATCTGCCATGATAAAATTTCGCGGGTGAACCATGAAATCTTTTTCATACACTAATATATTTATAATCTGGATGGGCTTTTCGATCTCCGTGTTTTTCGGGATATAAATAAACAAACCGTCTTGCGCAAAAGCAGTGTTTAAGGCGGCCAGGCCGTTATTTTCCGATCCTGCATATTTATTATAATATGTTTCCATGATTTCCGGATGTTCTTTCGAAAGTTGCGATAAACCGCCTATCAGAACGCCTTTTGGAAATTTGAATTTCAGATCGGACCGATAATACCGGCCATTCACCAAAACGATAATATATGAATCAAGTTCCGGAACATTGCATTTGAAAAGCGATGAAAAATCAACCGTCAGTTTTTGCGGTTCATAAAGCTGCGTATAATTTCCTTTGAAAAGTTTTCCGAAATCCATGTACCGGTATTCTTCAATATTTTGGGAAGGCAATCCGAGTTTTTTAAAATCCGCAAAAGCTTCTTCCCTCTTTGCATTAATGAATTCCGGCGAATTCTTCCGGATATCATGAACATGCTCCTGAAAAAGACCTGTCAGTTCTTCATTTATAGTTTTTATTTCATCAATATTTTCCATTTTTATACTATTTCTTCACGAACCCATCCTTACTAATTTTTAATTTTATCCTGCTCCTTTATGCCTACTGCCTACTACCAACTACCAACTGCCTACTACCAACTGCCACTGCCTACTGCCTACTACCAACTGCCACTGCCTACTGCCTACTGCCTACTACCAACTGCCACTACCAACTGCCACTGCCCACTGCCAACTACCAACTGCCTACTACCAACTGCCACTGCCTACTGCCACTGCCAACTGCATTTAATCACTCTTCGCCCAGTTCTTTTTTTATCCAGTCGTAACCTTTTTCTTCCAGCTCAAAGGCAAGTTCTTTTCCTGCTGATTTAACGATCCTTCCTTTGTACAAAACATGAACAAAATCCGGAACAATATAATCCAAAAGCCGCTGGTAATGCGTGATCACAATGGTCGAATTTTCTTTTGTTTTCAGTTTGTTCACTCCGTTTGCCACAACACGCAGCGCGTCTATATCCAACCCGGAGTCCGTTTCATCAAGGATTGCAAGTTTCGGTTCCAGCATGGCCATCTGGAATATTTCATTTTTCTTTTTTTCCCCGCCGGAAAAACCTTCGTTCACGGAACGGTTTGTGAGCTTCGAATCAATCTCTACCAATTCTTTCTTTTCCCGCATCAACTTTAAAAAATCCGACGACGACAGCGGGTTGAGCCCTCTGAATTTACGGTGTTCGTTCACGGCCGCGCGCATAAAATTCACCATGCTCACCCCGGGAATTTCTATCGGATACTGGAAGCCTAAGAATATTCCTGCCCGAGCCCGGTTTTCGGGTTTCATCTCGAGAAGGTTTTTCCCGAAATAACTCACCTCCCCTTCTGTAACTTTGAAAAGCTCCCTGCCTGCAAGCACGGCGGCAAGAGTGCTTTTTCCCGAACCGTTCGGCCCCATGATGGCATGAACCTCTCCTTCCTTAACAAAAATATCAATCCCTTTTAATATCTCTTTTCCGTTGATTCCTGCTTTAAGATTTTTTATAGTTAACATATCTATCAGTTTATCATTCTTCATTCAAAATTCATTATTCAAAATTTTTCAATCCCTATCCAACGCTTCCCTCAAGGCTTATCTGCAGCAATTTTTGCGCTTCCACGGCAAATTCCATCGGCAACCGGTTGATCACTTCTTTCACATAACCGTTGACGATTAATCCTACGGCATCCTCTGTAGAAATTCCACGCTGGTTGCAATAAAAAATCTGGTCTTCCCCGATTTTTGAAGTGGTTGCTTCATGCTCCACAATGGATGTTTTATTCTGCACATCAATATAGGGGAAGGTGTGCGCGCCGCATTTATCGCCAAGCAGCAGCGAATCGCACTGTGAAAAATTTCTTGAGTTCTCCGCATTCTTTGTCATCTTCACAAGGCCGCGGTAACTGTTGTTGCTCCTGCCGGCAGAAATTCCTTTTGACAGAATCCTGCTTTTTGTATTTGCTCCAAGATGGATCATCTTTGTACCTGTATCAGCCTGCTGGTAATTATTGGTAACGGCAACCGAAAAAAATTCGCCGGTGGAATTATTCCCTTTCAGAATACAACCCGGATATTTCCATGTGATGGCAGAGCCTGTTTCAACCTGTGTCCACGATATTTTCGAATTATCGCCTTTACAAATTCCACGTTTTGTAACAAAATTATAGATTCCGCCTTTGCCGTTTTTATCGCCCGGATACCAGTTCTGCACGGTTGAATATTTTACCTCCGCATGCTCCAGGGCAATGATCTCAACAACCGCTGCATGAAGCTGGTTCTCGTCGCGCCTCGGCGCGGTGCAGCCCTCCAGATAACTCACATAGCTTTCGTCGTCTGCTATGATCAATGTTCGTTCAAACTGGCCCGTATTGGCTGCATTGATGCGGAAATACGTGGATAACTCCATCGGGCAGCGGATTCCTTTCGGAATATACACAAAGGAACCATCGCTGAACACGGCAGAATTTAACGCGGCAAAATAATTATCGCCATACGGAACTACAGAGCCTAAGTATTTTTTTATAAGATCCGGATGCTCCTTTATCGCCTCGCTCATCGAGCAAAAGATGATGCCTGATTCAGCAAGGGTTTCTTTAAAAGTGGTCTTCACGGAAATACTGTCCATCACAGCATCCACTGCCACACCGGCAAGATGTTTCTGCTCTTCGAGCGGTATCCCGAGTTTATTAAAGGTGTCTTTCAGCACGGGATCCACCTCGTCTATGCTTTTATATTTTGCGGCCTGCCGGGGTATGGAATAATAAATAATATCATGGTAATTGATCTCCGGTATTTTCAAGTGAGCCCAGCGCGGCATTTCCATGGTGAGCCATTTGCGGTACGCCTTCAGCCTGAAGTCGAGCATAAATGCAGGTTCGTTCTTTTTTTCGGAGATCAGCCGTACAATATCTTCGTTAATACCCTTGGGTATCGAATCGCTTTCAATGTCCGTAACAAAACCGTATTTATATTCCCCCTGGGTTACCTCATTAATAATATTATCGTTTTCATTTTCCATATCTATTGCTGATTCAGGAACCTGTTTAGAAGCTGTTTTGATTTTATTTTTTTTAATTTTTATTTTATGATTTTTTCCCAGCAAATCAATTTGTTTGCCCCAACTTAGCGAAGCGATCTCACCGCAGGTAAACCCTAAAGGGTGCAAATTGATTTTCAACACGCCCTTCAGGGACGGGGCAAATGTTGAAAATCAACAATCTGTAAAGTATTTAAATAAAATCAAAATTATTCCAAATAACAAAAATACAAAATAAAACGGCGGAAAAACAAATATTGAAAAGGATTACACCGTTGCATCCCTGCCAAGAACCTCGCAAACCGAATACTGCGGTTTATTGTTCATCGCCAGAAAAATCCTTCCTAAGTATTCTCCGATTAAGCCCATAAACATAAGCAAAAGCCCGCCGATAATCAATGTTGAGATAATCAGCGACGTCCATCCTTCCACTGTTTTGCTGATAAAAATATATTCAATTAAATAATAAAAAGCGCCCAGGAAACCCAGTATGGATGTAATAAAGCCAATGAGGGTTGCCAGCCGTAAAGGCATCACCGAAAAACTTGTGAGGGTTCGTAAAAAAACAGAAACCGAACGAATAAAATTAAAATTACCTTTTCCGCTATATCGCTTCTGATGCGTGGCATTTACGCAAGTTACATTTCCCGTTACCTGGAGCAGCAAGCCCTCAAGATACGGGAACGGTCCTGAATATTTCAAAATTTCTTTCACAACTTCACTCCTCACGATTTTAAACGGCGACATATAAACACCCTTGGGTTTCTGAAGCAGGAATCGCGCAAAGGCTCCATTCATGCGGCTTCCGAAATTTTTCCACACCGTCTGGTTTTTTTTCATAAATCGGGCATAGCAAATATCATAACCTTCCCTGCACTTGTTATAAAGCGTAAGAATATCGTACGGCGAATGTTGCAGGTCGTCGTCCATAATAACAATATAATGACCGGTAACAAATTTAAGGCCGGCCATCAGGGCATTATCCTGCCCGAAATTTTTTCTTAGGTTGACCGCTGTAATATTTTTTTCGTTTTTCACCAACTCTTTTATGATATCCCAACTGTTATCAGTACTGCCGTCATTCACAAGGATCAGTTCATATTCGACGCCCTGTAAAGCATCCCGGATTTGCCGGTTTAACTCTTTTAAATTTCCCTGGCTGTTATACACAGGTATCACAATGCTGATTTCTTTCATTGGCAATCTCGATTAAAATGTCTCTTTTTTTACTGATAACCTTATACGTAAATTTATATTTATAACACAATTCATTAAATGTATCAACAATGCTCTTTTCATCGAACCTGAAGGATTCCGGACCCTTCCCTGCATTTGAAAGTTTTCTTGAAACCATACCGATGAATCCCTTTGCCGACGACAAATTTCTTACAGGTTCCGAAATTATAATTTTTGGCGCAGACCTCAGCATTTTAACTAACATTGTTTCAACCTCCGGGTAAAAATGATAGAACGACCCCATCATGATGCATGCATCCGATGTCGGGAACTCATCCGTTTTCAAAAGGTCTGCACATATAGCATTATAGCCCTTGCCGGAAGCATAGCCGACAAAACGCTCATTGATATCCATGCCGGTCCATTCAATATTCTTAGTTTTACACTCTTCTGCAATATAAATATCGCCAAAACAAAGTTCCAGTATTTTTTTATCCCTCCCTGAAATCAGCGCCATAACATCCCTGAACCGCTGCCTGTACCCGAACGCATAGAGCAGGTTCATCGCCATGCGGTAAACATGAATATTTCTATAAATAATGCTCTTATCCACTTAACAAATTTACGTAAAAATTTATGGTATTGCTAATTTGGTATAGTTTTTTAGACTCTATATTTATTTAGCAATGCCAAAATTTTTACCACGAAAATTTTATTTTTTTTCACAATAAAATTATTTTTGTGTTCATTTTTTTCAAATTTATTTTTATGAGTATCCGTATACTTACCCATAAAACACATAAGTACTACGTCATTCCGAGCATAGCGAAGGAATCTGACAATATCAGACTGCTTCGCTATGCTCGCAGTGACGATTCCGTTACTATTTAGGTAAATAATCGGACACTCATTTTTTTTATAAGAATAACGTAACAAAATTCCCAGCATTATGGATATTATAGTCGAAAATTTTACAAAAAAGTATGGATCGCAACGGGCGGTTGACAATATTTCGTTTCAGGTTAGGCCCGGAGAAGTATTAGGTTTTCTGGGCCCTAACGGCGCCGGGAAAACCACTACGATGAAAGCGATCACCTGCTTCCTCGCGCCTACAGAGGGCGACATTAAAGTTGGCGGGCATTCCATATTATCGGCCCCGGAAAAAGTTAAAAAACTGATCGGTTATCTTTCGGAGCAAAACCCGCTTTATTTAGATATGCCAGTATTGGATTATCTGAAATTTGTTGCCGAGATGCAGGGCATCAAAAAAGAAAAGATCAGGAACCGGATTCGCGAAATGGTAATTATATGCGGTCTGGAAGGAGAAAAACATAAAAAAATCGGCGAACTGTCTAAGGGGTACCGGCAGCGTGTGGGTCTTGCGCAGGCGCTTATTCACGATCCGGATGTGTTGATTTTTGATGAACCCACGGTCGGGCTCGACCCGAACCAGATTGCAGAAATCCGCACGCTTATCAGAAGCATCGGGCGGTCAAAAACGGTTGTTCTGAGTTCTCATATACTTGCTGAAGTTGAAGCTACCTGCGACCGTATTTTAATTATCAATAAAGGAAAAATTGTTGCTGATGGCACAGCAGATGACCTCCGGAAAAGAGCGCAGGGACGCGAAGTGCTGAGAATCTCTATCGAGGGCGGAGAGCAGAACGACATTTTTCAGGCCATCCGGCAAATTGAAACAATAGAGATGATAGACCCGCTTCCTATGAAGCAATGTTCTTTCGAGATACAGAGCCGAGAAAATTTATCGTCACGCAGGAACCTGTTTACAATGTGTGTAGAAAAAGGATGGTTCCTCACCGAGATGACACCGATTGAAACCAAACTGGAAGATATTTTCAGAGAATTAACTGTAAATTAATACAGAATAAGAAATACGAATTCAACATTCATCATTTAAAATTCAAAATTTCCATGAAACTGATTTGGATAATTACAAAACGGGAATTAAAATCTTTCTTTGATTCGTTGATGGCCTATATAATGATCATTGCATTTTTGGGCTTTACGGGTTTTTTTACATGGCTGTATGGCGCTGATGTTTTTTTTGTGAACCAGGCCAGCCTGCAATCGTTTTTTGGCATTTCGTACTGGACCTTGTTTTTCTTTATTCCCGCGTTAACCATGCGCCTGATTGCAGAAGAAAATAAAACCGGAACCATTGAACTGCTTCTTACAAAACCGGTGAACGACTGGCAGGTGGTGATGGGTAAATTTCTGGGCACACTATTGTTAATCGTTATAGCCCTGGCACTGACAATTCCGTATTATATAACGGTAATCAATTTGGGCAAGATTGATCATGGGGCTGTGTGGTCAGGATACCCCGGCCTGATATTGATGAGCGCAGCGTATATAAGCATCGGCTTATTTGCCAGCAGCATCACCAACAACCAGATCATAGCGTTTTTGCTTGCGATTTTCATCGGGATAATGTTCCATATAATTTTTGATGTTCTGGCCAACAATATGGCCGGAACCATTGGCGGAATTTTCAGCTACCTGAGCATTTCCTCTCATTTTGAATCAATCTCAAGGGGCGTGATAGACAGTAAGGATTTAATTTACTTCCTTTCAATTACATTCATTTGTTTATTCTCGACAGAGACTGTTTTAGCAAAAAGAAATTTGGTAGATTAAAAAAAATAAACGCAGAGGTGCAGAGTCGCAGAGGAAAAATAGAAATACATGAATTAAAGTAAAACTCGGCGTCTCAGCGTTTCGGCGTTAAAATAAAAACACTATGGAATATAAGTACAAAATGATCATCAACGTATAAAAATTTAAACAGATGAAAACAAAACGATCCATAATTTATTACATACTCGGCGTAATCGGAGTATTGATACTGATAAATATTATAGCCGACAGGTTTTTCTTTCGTCTCGATTTTACAGAAGACGGCAGATATACCTTGAACAAAGCCACAAAAGATATTCTGGCGAATCTTAAGGAGACAGTAACTATTAATGCCTATTTTTCTGAAGATATGCCGCCGGATATTGCAAAGACAAAAAGAGATTTTAAAGAACTGCTTGCAGAATATGCCAGCCGTTCGAAAGGAAAGATCGTGTATGAATTTATTAACCCGAACAAAGATGAAGAAATGGAGCGCAAGGCAAATCAGGCGGGAGTTCAGCCGGTAGTTATCAATGTTAGGGATAAAGACCAGGTAAAACAGCAGAAAGCATACCTGGGCGCCGTGGTTCAGATGGGCGAACAATCGGATGTGATTCCGTTTATGCAGCCCGGCTCTGCTATGGAATATGCGCTTTCTTCGAGCCTGAAAAAGATTTCTGTGAAAGACAAACCAAGAATTGGCTTTTTACAGGGACACGGAGAACCTCCGATAAACCAGTTTCAGCAGGCAATGGCTGCGTTGAATGTATTGTATGGAGTATATCCGGTTACCTTAACGGACACTGCAAATAACCTGGATAAATTTTCTACAGTGGCCATTATCGCTCCGAAAGATTCATTCTCGGCCGGCCACCTGAAACAACTTGACAATTTTCTCGCAAACGGAAAAAGACTTTTTATTGCGCTGAACCGGGTTAAAGGGGATTTTAGCACTGCTACGGGAAGCCCTGTTAATACCGGCCTCGAAACCTGGCTTGCAGAAAAAGGCGTTATCGTTGAAAATTTATTTATTGTGGATGCTAATTGCGGAAACGTTGGGGTAACGCAACAGCAGGGTATGTTCAGCTACCAGACCAATGTGCGGTTTCCCTATCTTCCCGTAATAACAAGTTTTGCCGACCATCCGGTTACAAAAGGCCTCGAAGCCGTGTTGCTGCCCTTTGCCAGCCCTATGGCATATACCGGAAAAAATAATGCGGTTACATTTACCCCGATCGCGAAAACATCAAAAAAGACGGGAACCCAGCCTGCCAACACCATGTTTGATATCCGCAAGCAATGGACCGACCGCGATTTCCCGATGACAGGCCAGATCGTAGCTGGAATTCTCAGCGGTAAAATTATTGGTAACAACGAATCAAAAATTGTTATTGTCTCTGACGGCGACTTTGCCGTTAACGGAGAGGGCCGGCAGGCCATGCAGCAGCAGCCGGATAATATAAGCCTGTTTGTAAATTCCATTGACTGGCTTTCTGATGATACGGGGCTGATAGATCTTCGTACCAAAGGTGTTACATCAAGGCCGCTCGACCAGGTGGAAGAAGGCACAAAAATGCTGCTGAAATGGCTCAACTTTTTATTGCCTATAATTCTGATTATACTTTTTGGCATAGTGAGGTTTCAGCGTAATCGCAGTTTAAGAAATAAAAGAATGGAGGAAGGTTATGTTTAAAAAAATGAACATTAAAACCCTTCTTGGGGTATTGGGCATCCTGCTCATAGTTGTTGTTGTCATTAAAATATATGATTCAAAAAAAGGAGAGAAAACATTTAAAAGCGAACTGGCTGTTATTGATACGGCAAATGTCAGTTCCATTACTTTTTTTCCAAAGGCCGAGAAAAAAGGGATAAAACTTGTAAGGCAGGGAAAAGACTGGAAGCTGCAATCCAATGGTAAAGAATTCAAGGCCGATATGCAGATGGTATCCGCCCTGCTAAATTCAATTGCAGTTATCAAAGCCGAACGGGTTGCCGCCACCGACAAATCGCGGTGGATAGAATTTGAGGTTACGGACACGGCGGGAACACGCGTACAGGTGGATGTGAAAAATAAAACTGTGGCTGAATTCATTGTCGGGAAATTTTCTTACAAACAGTCGGATTATGGTTTTAAGATGTTTTATTATGTACGCCTGGCAGGCGAAAACGAGGTGTATTCCGTACAGGGGCAACTTACCATGATGCTCAACCGCGACCTGAATTCTTTCCGCGACAAGACGATTATCAAAGACAAAAAAAATCTGAACAAACTTAACTCTGCGTATCCCGGCGATAGCTTAAAAAATGTAGTGGCACAACCTTAAATTAAGCAAACTAATATTTTGAATAACAAGTTATAACCCTTGGCTAAGTGTCAGGTTCGGGATGTATACAGAATAGACGTATATTGCCAAGATGTCCCTTTTAAAAAGAAAAAGCCGGTTTAAGACACGCTCCTTTAAACCGGCTTTTAATGAAAAATCATCATTTGCCAAACTGCCTTACTTAATAATAATTTTCTTTATAGTTTTTTCCCCTTCAGCCTTTATTTCGAGAAAATAAATACCCCGGTTCATGTTCTCAACTTCAATTACTTTAAACACCTGCTTTTTGTCCTTTACTTCCGAACTGTAAACAATATTTCCGATTGAATTGAAAAGCGTGATCTGCACATCGGTGAATGCCGGATAGTTCAAACTGATATTGATCCTTTCATCAGCCGGATTCGGATATATATTTATTTTTGAACTGCCGGGAATACTCAAACCGTCATCCGGAAAATTTTCATCTCTTGAAGCGCTGTTTTGATTTGCTTCCTGATGTTGCAGGTTAGATAATGTATCCGGCTTGTTTTCGCCGGATGCAGATACGATCGGGGCAGGGTTTGCAACCAGGTTCTCTTCATAAAAATGAATGAACTTTCGTGAATTGGTCCATGTATCAAATTCTTTTAATTGTAGCGCCAGGATATTATTGTACCGGGCAGTATTGTTATTATCGGTGAACTGATCGAATTTCCAGGATAACGACCACATATCAAATTCATGGCTATTCAATGCTTGTGAGAATGCGGCAGAAAGAAAACTGCAACATATAACTGACAATAAGAAAAACTTTTTCATAGGGTTATTGAATTGAATTTGTTTATTCTTACGTAGAACCTCTGAAATAAGTTACAGGTCATCAGAAAAATTTAAAGACAATTTAATATGGGTATTTTTAGCTACCCGTGAATAAAACGCTGAAAATAAATTGCTTAATTAAGTAATATTATCCCCCGCTCATAAGATGGATTATTTTCACATCATCGCCATCTTTTACAAAGGTGGTACCGTATTCCGGTTTATTAATCACGCGGTTATTAAGTTTAATCACCAGAAGTTTGAAAGTATAGTTTTTCATATTCAGGATATCGGCAATCGAGATGCTGTCCCGGTCAATAAGTTCAATATTGTTATTTAAAAGAATCTGCATATAGATTGATCTTGATTTATTATTTTTGTAATCAGTAATCGGTAATCAGTAAGTTAAGTAAGAAATCACCGATTACCTGCCTGCCGGTAGGCATGGCTGTCCGCCGCAGGCGGAACCGAACACCGATTACCAAATGTACTTTTATCCCGTTTTTAGAATCCTATTTTAAAAAATTACTGTTTCAGCGAAGCAAAAGTTCCAGCGCATGGTTGGCCTGCATATTTGAAACAATTCCCACTCTTGGGGCAAACGGAGGAGCCTCTTCCGAAACCGCTGACCTGCCATCGCCACAAACAAATAAATTATCGTATTGCTTTACAGAAATGGAGTTGTTGTCGCCCCAGCCGGCCATTCCAACCGATTTGTCTTTATTTTTCTTATTTGTGAAAAAGTCATGCTTCCTGTTATGACTGTAAAAGTAAACAAAAAATAAATGTGCCAAGATTCCGTTTGAAGTATATTTTATTTTGCATAAGTTTGAATTTTAAAATTCGGTGCAGAGAGATGAAAAAAATAAAATGGACCCTTGTCATCGCAGTTATCCTTGCAGCAGCAGTCATCTATTTATATTATACAAATTCTAAAAGTACGATAAACAAAGAATTGAGGGATTTTGCCATAGACGACACTGCTTCTATAACGAAAATTTTTCTTGTGGACAAGAACAATCACAGTATTACCCTTGAAAAAAAAGAAAATTACTGGACTGTAAACAAAGATTTTACCGCGAGGAACGATCTTGTGAATATTCTTCTGAAAACAATCTGCCGGCTAAATGTAAAAGCACCGGTACCCAAATCTTCGCACAATACCATTGTGAAAAGCCTTGCTGCCAACTCGACCAAAGTGGAAATTTACCAAAACGACCGGCTTGTAAAAACATATTATGTGGGAGGATCAACCCCGGATAACATGGGAACGTATATGCTGCTCGAAGGCTCTTCAGTTCCTTTTATCATGGACATTCCAGGCTTCACCGGTTATCTGTCAACCCGGTATACAACCGATATGGTTGAATGGAGAGAAAGAAACGTGTTCAGATATAAATTCAGCGATATCGCCTCTGTTACCGCAGAAACTCCCGGTGCGCCCTCGCAGTCGTTTAAAGCCATCAGTTATGGAAATAATAAATTCGGCATATATTCGGTAGCTGAAAAAAAAGATGTTCCGGTTTTTGATACCCTGGCGCTTAAAAAATATATCGCTTATTTTAAGAACCTGAATTTTGAATCCTATATAACCGATATATCAGCCGAAAGAAAAGATTCTGTTTTAAAATCCCTGCCTATAACGATCATCACGGTCGAAGACCGGGCCGGCAACAAAAAAACCATTAAAATGTTTTATCGCCCGAATTATAAAAAATTAGTTGATGGCAGGGGAAATCTTTACCAATACGACCCGGACAGGATGTTTTCATTTATCAATTCCGATAAAGATATGATCCTGATTCAATATTTTGTGTTTGATCCGGTAATAAAAGAACTGAACTATTTTACGACAAAACGCAACCTGCATTAAGCCTGAGTTATTCCTAGCTTATACTAGTTGATTTTAAACAGTTTAAAAATATATTAGAATAAAAATTCTTAAAGTTAAAATTTTTACTATTTTTGAAATCTTAATCAATTTCCATGAAAAAATTTATTGTATAATTTAAAAAGAACGACAAATGAATTTCGTAGTATCAAGCACAACGTTGTTAAACCATTTGCAGGCTATCAGCCGCGTTATAGCATCAAAAAACACGTTGCCGATTTTAGACAACTTTTTGTTCCAGATCGCCAAGAAAAAACTTTCGGTTACCGCATCCGACCTGGAAACAACCCTGACGACAAATATTGAAGCGCTCCAGGCCGAAAGCGATATTAATATCGCCATCGAAGCCAAGAGACTGCTTGATATTCTGAAAGAATTTCCCGAACAGCCGCTTACTTTCACTATTAATGAAGAGACGCTGGGTATTGAGATCACATCAAACAATGGTAAATATTCGGTGGTAGGGCAAAATGGGGCTGATTTTCCAAAAGTTCCGGATATTAAAAAAGACAAAGCGATAAAAGTAACCCTGAGCGCCGATGCTTTATTCAACGGGGTCAGCAGAACGCTTTTTGCCACTGCAGACGATGAATTACGGCCTGTGATGAACGGTATTTTTATTGAATACACGCCAGACAATATTACTTTTGTGGCCACGGATGCCCATAAGCTTGTCCGCTACAAAAGGCTTGATTCAAAAGCCGAAACCAACGCATCTTTTATACTGCCCAAAAAGCCGGCCGGATTATTAAAAAATATCCTCGGTAAAAAAGAAGGAGACGTGGCTGTTGAATTTGACGATAAAAATGCTGTTTTCAAATTTGCAAGTTTCCGGCTGATCTGCCGGTTAGTCGAAGGCAATTATCCGAATTACAATTCTGTGATACCATCAGAAAGCCCCAACCAGCTCACTATAGACCGGGTTGAGTTTTATAATGCGCTGAAACGCGTTTCTGTTTTTTCAAATCCGGCAAGCAACTTGGTAAAACTTCAGATTGCCGCCAACCAGCTCACCATTTCTGCACAGGATATTGATTTTTCCATATCCGCTTACGAAAGGCTCAATTGCCAGTTCGAAGGCGCCGAGATGGAAATCGGGTTCAAATCCGTTTTTCTCCTAGACATTTTATCAAACTTATCTTCTACCGAAGTACGCTTAGAATTATCGGATGCTTCACGTTCGGGAATATTGCTTCCTGCAGAAAAAGACGAAAAAGAAGACGTATTGATGCTTCTTATGCCTATGATGATCAATAATTAAATGAATGCACCCCAATATATTTATAGAGGCTGTCTAAAAAGTACAAAATTATAATTTTCAGCAGTTTTTTGCCCCTGCCCTGTAGGGTGAAGCTGCTGAAAATCAGCCCCCTTTAGGGACGGGGCAATGGCTGATAATCAAAAATATTTCTTTTTAGACAGCCTCTTTTTTATTTTCTTTCCAATAACAGTCTATCGCATTATACTCATTTATATATTTTCTGTATATTTGTACGCAGTGTGATAAAATAACGAATGTTTACGAAAAAAATCTCTATATATTTAGTATTGCCGTTATGTTTCCTGGTTGTATTGTTTTTTACTTTGCCTGCCGATACGTATTGCCAAAATAAAAAGACAAAGAAAAAAGAGAATGATGCAAACGGGAATTTTGGCGACGGGAACTTTGATGTTGCGTTGAGCCAGTTTTTAAAATTATATCAGAGAGATAAGCTCAATATTGATTATAATTATAAAATCGGCATCTGCTATCTATATACAAATATCGACAAAACTCTTGCTGTACCGTATCTTGAATTTGCCGTGAAACAAAGTACGGTTACAAATGATGCTTTTTTTTATCTCGGCAAAGGATATTTTCATGCTCTTCAATTCGATAAAGCCATAGACATGTTTAATAAATATAAAGACTTAGACCGGACATTACTGGCAAGGGATAAAGACACGAAAGACAGGGTCGAAAGAGCGATAGAGATGTGTAATAATGCCAAAGTGTTAATTAAAAAACCGCTCAATATTACCTTTACAAATCTTGGTAAAAATGTAAATTCCAACAAAGCGGATGTTTTTCCTTTTATCAGCGAGGATGAGAAGACAATATTTTATTCTTCAAACAGAAAATATGTGAGCGATTTTCAGGAATTCACTTTCGACATATATTATTCTACCGTTTCATTTTGGGGCAGATGGGGTACCGGAAAATCAATAAGCAGTAAAATCAACACTTCTGATGAAACCGAAGTGATGATAGGGATGTCTAAGGACGCTGAATTGGTTTTTGTAGAGCCGGATAATGTTGTGGGATTCCAGGATATTTTCGTTTCGCATGGAGTAAAGGGCAAATATGGAGAACTCGAAAGTCCCGGAGAAATGATAAACACAAAAGGCCGTGAATCGGGCGCTGCAGTTACCTATTCGAAAGATACGCTCTACTTTGCAAGCGACAGGCCGGGCGGATTTGGCGAACTCGATATGTGGATGTCAATACGGCTTCCTGACGGAACATGGGGCCCGGCACAGAATATAGGCGATAATGTTAATACCCCGTATAATGAAAACATGCCCTGTCTTTCGAAAGACGGCAATACCCTATATTTCTCTTCCGAAGGACACAACAGCATGGGGGGCTATGATATTTTTGTAAGCCAGAGAAACAATAATACGGAAAAATGGCCAAGGCCTAGAAATATAGGCTATCCTATTAATGACACCTACGATAATTTTTCGTTCTGCATGTCTGATAAAGGCAGATACGGCTATACTGCGGCCATAAGAAAAGAAGGCTTGGGCGATTATGATATTTATAAAGTAGTATTCAACTCGGAAGAACCGAAACCCATTGTTTTCAGGGGAAAGATCGCTGTCGGCGATTCGCTCCATAATAAATCGCCCAAAGAATATGACCCGGATATAATAATTATTGTAAAAGAAAAACTGGCAACCGATATCTACGGTAAATATTCCTACAACAAAAAAAATGATTCATTTGTAATATCCCTGCCCCCCGGCGTATATGACGTTGAAATAGAAAGTAAATCTTATCAGCCCTATATTAGAACCATCGAGGTTGTGGATGAAATGACCAACGAAAGCGTATTAAATTATAATATTTACCTGAAATCCGTTAATACAGAAGATGGCGGAAAAAACAAAAAAAAGTGAGCCTTTTCCGTAACAATATTTTCAAGTATTCTATAAAGGTATAAGGTATATAGTATATGGGTAATGATTTTGGTGAATTCCCTATACCTCTATACCATAAATTATATTCCACGCACAGTATAAATTAAATAATCTGTAATAAAATGAATCTAACCCTTAAGCGGCCCATTGCTTTTTTTGATATAGAAACTACCGGTATCAATGTCGCGTCTGACCGAATTGTGGAAATTTCGATCTTAAAAATCCATCCGGATAACAGGGAAGAAGCAAAGACTTTCAGGGTAAACCCGCAAATCCCGATACCAAAGGCTGCTACGGATATTCATGGAATAACCGATGAGGATATAAAAGATAAACCCGCTTTTCCGCAAATTGCAAAGCTAATCGCACAGATGCTCGAAGGATGCGATTTTGCCGGATATAACTCCAATAAATTTGATATCCCCCTGCTGGCCGAAGAATTCTTACGGACCGATATTGATTTTGATATGCGAAAACATAAATTTATAGATGTGCAGGTGATCTTCTATAAAATGGAACAAAGAACCCTGAGCGCCGCATACCAGTTTTACTGCAATAAAATTCTCGAAAATGCCCATAGCTCGAAAGTTGATACACAGGCCACCTACGAGATATTAAAAGCGCAGATCGACCGGTACGCGGATCTGAAAAACGATGTTGAATTCCTCAGTACCTTTTCTTCGCAAAACCGCAATGTGGATTTTGCAGGCCGGGTTATACTGGGAGAAAACGATACGGAACTGTTTAATTTTGGCAAATATAAAGGGCAGCCGGTTGAAGAGGTATTCCGTAAAGATCCGAGTTATTATAAATGGATGATGGACGGAGATTTTACGTTAAATACAAAACAGGTAATTACGCAGATCAAATTAAAATATTTCAAGAAATGAAGATCATCTGCCTTTGCCGCAATTATTTCGGCTCGCACCCTCCCCATCAGCGCCCTGTTTTTTTCTTAAAACCCGAAACAACCATTACATACAATAATAAACCCTTTTTCCTGCCTTCGTTTTCGAAACAAGTGTATTTTGAAACAGAAATTGTGTTTAAGATTTGCCGGGTAGGAAAAAATATTTCCGAAAAATTTGCCCACCACTATTACGATGAAATCGGTATCGGTATTGACTTTACGGAATTTTCGATTCTTAAAGAATGTCAGAAAAACGGTCATCCATGGGAAGCCGCAAAATCGTTCGACGGGTCTTCACCGGTAAGCAAATTCTTCCCCAAAAAAAATTTTCCGGATATAAACAATATAAATTTTTCCTTAAAATTAAACGGTAATACGGTTCAAACAGGCAATACCGGCAATATGATTTTTTCAACAGATAAAATAATTGCGCATGTCTCCCGGTTTTTCACGATCAAGATGGGCGACCTTGTTTTTACAGGAACTCCTTCCGGAGCAGGTCCTGTTACAATTAACGACCGGCTGCAGACTTATATCGAAGATGAATTAATGATGGACTTTAAAATAAAATAACACCCGGACAACAGAAATTGTGTAAAACATATTTTTATTTTCCGCAAAACCTTAATTCTGAAATTTTTTAATATTAAATTAGCAAGCCCTTTTTACAAAGTAAAATCATAAATAAAATATTTCATAAACTAAAAAAAACAACTATGTCAGAAAAAAAATTTATCACTTGCGACGGGAACCATGCGGCGGCTCATGTATCGTACATGTTCAGCGAAGTAGCTGCAATCTATCCTATCACGCCATCATCCAACATGGCAGAAAATGTTGACGAATGGTCGGCCAATGGAAAAAAAAATATTTTCGGGGAAACTGTAAAAGTTGTGGAAATGCAGTCGGAAGCAGGCGCTGCAGGCGCGGTTCACGGATCGCTGCAGGCGGGCGCCCTCACCAGCACATATACCGCATCCCAGGGATTGCTGCTTATGATTCCGAACATGTATAAAATATCCGGAGAATTACTGCCCGGCACATTTCATGTAAGTGCCAGAAGCGTTGCCGCACAAGCACTGTCGATCTTTGGCGACCACAGCGATGTGATGAGTACCCGTTCGTGCGGCTTTGCATTACTCGCTACCGGAAGCGTTCAGGAAATTATGGACATCGGGCCTGTAACTCATCTGGCAGCCATAAAATCAAGAATTCCCTTCCTTCACTTTTTCGACGGGTTCAGAACATCGCACGAGATTCAGAAAGTAGAGTATTTTGAAAACAATGATATGGCAAAGCTTATTGACTGGAAAGCCTTGCAGCATTTCCGCGATAATGCCTTAAACCCCGAACATCCGGTTACAAAAGGCACGGCACAGAATCCTGATATATATTTCCAAACCCGCGAAGTGGCCAATAAATTTTATGATGCCGTTCCGGATATCGTAGAGGACTATATGCAGCAACTCTCCAAAATGTGCGGCAGGGAATATCATCCGTTCACTTATTACGGCGCGCCGGATGCGGAAAATATTGTGATTGCCATGGGTTCTGTTACCGATACCCTTAAAGAAGTTGTGGATTACTTGGTAGCCCGAAAAGAAAAAGCGGGTCTGATCAGCGTTCATCTCTATAGGCCTTTCTCTGCAAAATATTTCTTTAAGGTATTGCCAAAAACCGTAAAGAAAATCGCAGTATTAGACCGCACTAAAGAACACGGAGCAAACGGCGAACCGTTATATTTAGACGTGAAAGATCTTTTTTATGATCATGATATCAAACCCCAGATTTTGGGAGGCCGCTACGGATTAAGTTCCAAGGATACTACCCCAGGCATGATGCTTTCGGTTTTTGAAAATTTTAAATCCGCAACGCCCAAAAAACATTTCACTGTCGGGATACATGATGATGTTACTAACCTGTCGTTACCGATCCTGCCGGATATTGAGGTTTGTGCGGCAGGAACCTATTCGGCAAAATTCTATGGGATCGGGGCCGACGGAACTGTGGGCGCAAACAAAAACTCAATTAAAATTATCGGCGAACTTACCGATAAATATTGCCAGGCATATTTTGCTTATGATTCAAAAAAATCAGGAGGAGTAACCACATCCCATTTACGATTCGGCGACTGTGTTATCCGCTCATCCTATCTTGTAAATCAACCGGATTTTGTGGCCTGCCATGTGCCCGCCTATCTTGATAAATATGATATGCTGAAAGGCCTGAAAAAAGGCGGAACATTCCTGTTCAACAGTATCTGGGATGTTGAAGAAACAAAGAAAAGACTGCCCGACCATATGAAAAAATACCTGGCCGAAAAAGAAATCAAATTCTATATTATTGACGCTACAAAAATAGCCGAAGAATTAGGATTAGGATCAAGAACCAATTCAATTATGCAGGCTGCCTTCTTTAAAGTATCCGGCGTGGTTCCTTACGAAAAAGCCGAAGAATACATGAAGAAAGCGGTTCTTAAATCATACGGCCACAAAGGCGAAGATGTGGTAAAAATGAATTATGCAGCCATTGATAAAGGCGGCGATGTAACGAAAATAGAAATCCCTGCCGATTGGAAAAACATTGAATTAAAACCGAAAAAAGACGACAGGAATATTCCCGACTTCATTAAAAATGTAATGGAGCCTATCAATGCCATGAAGGGCGACGATCTGCCTGTGAGCGCATTCCTTGGCAGAGAAGACGGCACGTTCCCTGCCGGTACAACAGAATACGAAAAAAGAGGTATTGCCGTGAATGTTCCCGAATGGATTCCTGAAAACTGCACACAGTGTAACCAGTGCTCCTATATATGCCCCCATGCTGTAATTCGCCCATTCCTTCTTACAGAAGCTGAAGCCAAAAATGTTCCTGCCGGAACCAAATTGCTGCAGGGCATCGGGGGAACAAAAGAATATAAATATAAAATACAGGTAAGCGTACTCGACTGCACCGGTTGCGGTAATTGCGAAGATGTGTGCCCGGCCAAGACAAAAGCATTGACGATGAAACCGCTTGGCACGCAGATGGAAGAAGTGGAACGGTTTACATATATGCACGAGAAGGTGGGTTACAAAGAAAATGTAATGAAAAAAGACGCCTCTGTAAAGAACACACAGTTTGCACAGCCCTTGTTTGAATTCTCCGGCGCATGCGCAGGTTGCGGCGAAACTCCGTATATAAAGTTGATTACCCAATTGTATGGCGACAGAATGATTGTTACCAATGCAACCGGCTGCTCATCAATTTACGGCGGCTCTGCTCCCTGCACTCCATATACGGCAAATAAAGAAGGCAAAGGGGTCGCATGGGCAAACTCCTTGTTTGAAGACAATGCGGAATATGGTTTTGGTATAGCGCTTGGTATTAAAAAAATCCGTGAGAGAATTGAACACAGGATGAAAACAGCCATGGACAGCAATATGAATGCTGAAACAAAAGCAGCCATGAAAGAATGGACAGACGGAATGTGGGATGCGGAAAAATCCAAAACAACTTCGGCAAAAGTAGTTGCATTGCTGGAAAAAGAAAATGATCCGATAGCAAAAGAAATTCTTTCTCTTAAACAGTATTTAATTAAAAAATCTGTTTGGGCCTTTGGCGGCGACGGCTGGGCATATGATATAGGCTATGGCGGATTAGACCATGTGATAGCTTCGGGCGAAGATGTAAATCTGTTAGTATTGGATACTGAAGTTTATTCAAACACCGGCGGACAGGCATCAAAATCTACGCCTGTTGCCGCTGTTGCAAAATTTGCCGCTGCAGGGAAAAGGGTCAGGAAGAAAGACCTTGGCATGATGGGAATATCCTACGGCTACGTATATGTTACGCAGGTTGCCATGGGCGCTAACCAAAACCAATATTTAAAAGCTCTTAAAGAAGCAGAAGCCTATCCGGGACCCTCGCTGATTATTGCCTATTCGCCCTGTATCAATCACGGTATCCATTCAGGAATGGGCAAATCGCAGGAGCAGGCAAACCTTGCTGTACAGGCCGGTTACTGGACATTATACAGGTATAATCCTCTTCTCGAAAAAGAAAACAAGAATCCTTTTGTAATTGATTCGCAGGAACCGGACTGGAGCAAATTCCAGGCATTCCTCAACAGCGAAGTCCGCTATACTTCATTGAAAACGTCATTCCCGAAAGAAGCAGAAGAACTTTTCAAGTCAGCAGAAGAAAATGCAAAATGGAGACACAATGCGTATAAGAGAAGGGCAGCGATGCAGTTTTAGAATGAATTTTTGCTATTTTGCCACAAAAATATCAATACCCAATCCCCGGATTCTGTCTGCTATTTTTTCAAGTTCTGCGGCAGGAACCATCTCTAATTCTTTATATGGCGGCATCCGGTGTATGGAATAAATCTGTACCTGCTTTGGCCGGATTTCATCTATTAATTTAACCCATTCCGAGATTTCTGCTTCAGTGGTATTATCAATGGTTTCACCCATTACCCATCCTCTTGTGAACAGGGTTTGCAGGATCAGTTTCGAATGGAATTTTTTCAGGCTTTCGATCATCCTTTTAAAATCGAAATTATCCGGGGGCCTGTTGATTTTTTTTATGGTACTCTCAATAGCCGAATCTAACTTGAGAATGCTTTTTTCAATTTTTGCCAATGCGTTAAACACAGATTCGTGATGCAGCATGGAGGAATTGGATAATACACTTATTACGGCTTCGGGGTAATGCAGGTCCCGGGCATCGATAGCGTCGTCTATAATACCTGAAAATTCAGGATGGATACTGGGTTCTCCGTTGCCGGCAAAAGTAATGGCATCTAATTTTTCGTGGTTGCTTTTCATGCTGTCGAGCTTCTCTGTTAGAAGTTTTTTTACCCTCTCTCCCGGAGGCAGGTGTGAATGAAGCCCTGTTGCGCCGAACGAAAGGCCGCATTCGCAGTAAACACAATTAAAATTACAATATTTTCTGTCATCAGGGAGAAGGTTTATCCCAAGAGAAATACCAAGCCGCCTGCTAAGAACAGGGCCAAATATCACGTTGTCAAATAAAATCATTTTAATATAACTTAGATCACAGATTTTTAAAACTCACAAATTTAGCTATAATCCGTTTTCAAAGTTACGATATTTTTAATGGATTCGGTGAAACAGGTCTTCCGGTTCATCGGGTTTTCCGTTCGACCACCATCTTTTTATTGGAGAAACAAGCTCGCCGTTGAGGTATTCGGCTTCGGTTTTTTTATTTCCGTTGGGATACCATTCTGTCCATTTTCCCTGTTTCTGTCCATCTGAACTCAAGCCTTCTTCTTCTTTCTTTCCGTTTTTATACCACGAGGTCCATAGCCCTTCTATCTTACCCCTCACATAATATGCCCTGCTTTTCATATTCCCGTTTCCATACCACGAATACCAGTAGTCTTCCGGGATGCCAAGCACATAATATTGTTTGAATTTTGGCTTCCCGTTTTTATAATAAATCTGCCATTTGCTATGGTTATACCCCTTGAAGTATTCTCCGATAAATTCGATCTGGCCGTTTCTGTACCATCCCACAACTTTTCCATGCAGCGTATCGTTTCGGTATTCCGCTTCAAGTTCTTTTTTCCCCGACGGATACCAGTATGTGTGCGTCCACTGTCGGATTCCGTTTTGATAAATTCCTTCCGATTTTTTTTTGCCAGTAAACCAATACTTAATTACTGGCTGAGAATAGCAATCAGGAATAAAAAATAAAGAAGGTAATAGAAATAGAATTTTAAAAAATAATTGTTTCGGAACAAAGTTGTATAATGCAGACGTAACCGTATTTTTCAAATCTGCCATTCGGTTTTGGTAAAAATTAAAGTAAGACTTTCACTGAGCTTTTTTCAGTAAGTTTCAGGTTTTGCAGGTCTGCATTTTCAATCAGGTTGATACCGGGTTTTTTACCCGTTTCAAAACTTCCTAATTTGTCGTCAAACCCAAGCGCTTCGGCGCCATTACGTGTTGCCCACTTTATAATTTCAGATAATGGAATTTGCGGAAATGCTTTATTTACAGTTTTCAGTTCTTCAAGAATTGATAACCGGTCGTTCGATGCAAGGCTGTCGGTTCCTATCGTTATCTTTTGCTTTTTCTTTATAAATAACGGAATATCCGGCAGCGTATTTTCAATGTATAGATTGGAGTTCGGACAAAAAACCCAATACAGATCGGTAAAATACCCGGATGCAAATTCAATATCCTCTTCTTTAGAAACCGTGTTGTGAATAAGAAGCGTCCTGTTTTTTGCAGGCAATAAGGGTCCGATGGTTTTTAAAGAAGTCAGGCCGCTGGGTTCCCAATCTGTATAATCAAAACCCTGTTCTTTTAATTTCCGGTATAACTTCCCGCTTTTCCGGAGGAATAACTCATTCTCCGCTTCGCTTTCCTGGTTGTGATACGAAATTATATTCCCGGTTTTTTCAGCATGGTTTTTTATCAGGCTTAACAAGGATTTGCTCACCGTGTGAGGGGCATGCGGGACTATGGATGCAGGCAATAAAAAGGTTCCGGTAATTTTTTTGAAAAATTCGTATCCCTTGTTAAATGTTTTCTCTGCTTTGCGTTCATCGAAATTAAAAATTTCAATAAAAGTATGATACGCTATTTTACTTTGTTGTTTCTTTTTAAATGTATGGTTTGTATTTGATACGTCGCCCACTGCAACAATACCTTCAGCAATCATTTGCCGGTCGCCCGATTCTATGGAACGCAAATATTCTTCTGTATAACCCTGCCTGTAATTAACGATTCCGTCAACAAATCCATCAATCCCTTTTTGCCTGGGAATAATTCCCTTCATATGCGACAATTCAAGATGGCAATGTGCATTCACAAAGCCGGGAACAAGAATGCCGTTATAAAATTCAAGTTTTTCTGAATCTTTCAGCTTGCCGCCTGTATCCTCAATATCTGTAATAAATCCGTTGTCGTCAATGATCAGGATACCATTGTGCAGGGGTTCTCTGTTGATCGGGAAAATATAATTTGCAGAAATTTTTCGCATTTGATTTTCTATAAACGAAAAAGCCCCGGAGATTGAGCAAAGTCGAAATCCGGGGCCCTTCCAAACCAAACCATGAAAACAAAAACTATTCTTTATTTTTATCGAGATGCTTTTGATACCTGTTCCTGAATTTATCAACACGTCCTGCCGTGTCAACCAACTTCATCTTTCCTGTGTAAAACGGATGCGATGTGTTTGATATTTCAATTTTTATCAGAGGATAATTAACGCCGTCAATATCAATAGTGTCTTTTGTATGCGCTGCAGATTTTGTAATAAAAGTATGCCCGTTAGACAAATCCTTAAAGGCAACCAGCCTGTAATTCTTCGGGTGAATATCCTTTTTCATTTTTAAAACTTTTAATAAATGGATTGCAAAATTACCATTTGTTTTTAATATTGCAAAAAGAAAACGAAAAAATCTTACTTATGCTTTTATTTTTTTTGAATATTCGAATTCCTGCCTGCCGCAGGCAAGCGCTTTGGATTTACTCGCCTACGGCTCATGAGAAAAGTTAGGAATTCGATATTTTTAACATATGCGTTGTCGAATGTCGGATTTATGAATAAAATAGATTAAATCAATTTAAATATGGATGCTATAAAAAAAAACAGTTATCCCGTTTTTTACGGAATGCTGAAAAGAAAAGACAAGGAGCGCCTGTCGAAACAACACGCAAAAGCCATCTGGATGACCGGTCTTTCCGGTTCCGGCAAAACAACTCTTGCTATCCGTCTTGAATGCAAACTGTATAAAATGGGATTCTTCACTCAAATTTTAGACGGAGACATGATACGAACGGGTATCAGCAATGATCTCGGTTTTTCTGAAAACGACCGGAAAGAAAACATCCGCAGGGTGGCAGAAGCGGCTAAGTTATTCCTCGATTGCGGGATCATTGCCATCTGCTGTTTTATAAGCCCCACCCGTGAGATGCGGAATACTGCCGGAAAAATTATCGGCAAAAAAGATTTTATTGAAGTGTATGTCAACGCACCCCTTGACGTCTGCGAAAAACGCGATGCAAAAGGCCTTTATAAAAAAGCCAGGAAAGGAAATTTAAAAAATTTTACAGGTATCGGCGCGCCCTATGAAATCCCGGTAAAACCGGATATAGAGCTCAGAACAGATATACTGTCTGTAAAAAAATCAGTGGAATATATTCTTGAAAAAATATTACCGAAAATAAAATCACAACGGTAAGGGGTTGGATTACCTGAAAATTTCGAAGCAGCCGTTCTTTTTAGATATTTTGGAATCGTCTTTCGAAGTAAGAACATAATAATATACTCCCGGATTTAAAAGCAAACCCGCAGTATTTCTACCATCCCAACGGATATTTCGGGCTGTAATCTCATACAATAAATTTCCCCACCGGTCAAATACTTCAAAATGATAGGTACAGTACCCGTTCGATTCAATAATAAATTCATCATTGAAGCCGTCATTATTGGGTGTGAAAAAATTCGGCACATTGAATTTGCTGACTATGGTAATGGGTATTGTGGTGTCGCCGGAACAACCATGATTGTCTGTTACGGTAAGAATGACATTATAGGTGCCTTCTGCTGTGTAATTATGTAAAACCACAGAACCGGTATCAGACCGGGTGTCGCCAAAATTCCATATATAGGTTAACCCTGCCGTGTCAAGCTGTGTAGAGCTTTTACATAACACGGAAAAAGAAGTATTATACACGGAATCATTGGTTGTAAAACTTGCAACCGGCGATGTATAAACCGTAATAAATTTTACCTTAGTGGTATTTTTCTGTTGCGGATTTGAACCATTATTGCGGAGAACCGTAAGTTCCACATTATATTCTCCCGGTTGTAAATAGGTATGAACTGGATTCTGATCATAACTGAAACCTCCATCCCCGAAATTCCATAACCAGGCAACTAAGTTGTCTGTATTGGTTGCATCCGTGAAATGCACGGTCACGCTATCGCATCCGGTTCTCCTGTCAGCATTAAAATCAACATAAAACTGGGAAAAACCAAGGTTTACAATGAAAACAAAAATGATAGCAATAACTATTTTTATTCTCTCCATTATGCCAATTTGGATACAAAACTAAAATAAATTAACAATATTTACAAATTTATCAACAATTCTGTTCTCCAGTCTAAGTGCCTATACCTATAAATTTAAATTTTAGAAAACAGGGAAGATATTTTAAAAAAGAAAGCAGATAATAAAACACATCAGGAAAGTAAGGGACAATGAGAAAAAGTAGTAAGTGATAATTGAATTATGAGACAAATAATAATATATCGCGGCGAAGATGGCTATTGGGTAACTGAATGTCCGAGTTTACCCGGCTGTATTTCTCAGGGAAAAACAAAGGAAGAAGCTATTGGCAACAGCAAACAGGGCAGATGATGTGGATAAAAATACGGGTGAGATAATACTTTTTATAAATAATTTTTAAAATTATCCCAAAATACACACGACCTAAATTATAGGTATAGTTTTTTCCATCCAAATCAAATAATCGTCAATCCTGCTGAGCAGGTAAAATGGGAAATTGAGCAGATAAAATGTTTTACCTCTGAGCGTTTTGATTTTGTCTACTGATAATTGTCCGGAATAAATACGGATAGCAAAATGATGTGGCGCTGCATCCATAAACTCAAACAATGAACGTAGTCTTCCTGTAGCTCCTGATTTCACCTCCACGGGGATAAGATAATTTTTATAAGTCCAGATATAATCGAGTTCAGCGGTACTGCTGCTTTTTTCACGGGTCCAGAAATTCAAATGATGCAGCACTGAATTATTGACAGCCATGAGTTCTTGTCCTGTTATATGCTCTGCAATTCTACCCTCAAAAACAGTGTCGAGCATCTTAACCCCAAAAATATCTTTTTGCAGACCACAAAAATAATTTATCATGCCTGTATCAAGAACAAGAAGTTTCGGTGATTTTTTTAAATCGGGCTGGGCAGGAAGTTTTATTCCAGACACAGGATAAATCATTTGTAACAACATAGTCTTTTCAAGTATCCTGAAAGCCTCTCCTGCTTCCCGCGATTTATAATCAGACCTTCCAAAACCACTAAATTTTATGCGCTTACTTGCTTCATAAAAAGCTGCCTGTATAATATGCCTGATAACATGGGCAAGAGTAGTGTTCGGAGCATATTTATGCACATCATCAATAAATGATACAAGAAGAGAGTCATATACTTTATTTACCCTGGTAACATCTCCGGTTTCAACATATTCTTTAACAGCTTCAGGCATACCGCCAATCAAGCAATAGGTATTAAAAATCTTTAAAAGTTTATCATGTGCATATGACGGAAATGGCAACTTGTTGATTGCATCTATACATTGTGTTTGTCCCGATGATTTAAGAAACTCAATAAATGAAAAAGGCCGTATTGCAAGATATTCTACTCTTCCTACAGGAAAAGATACATTTTTGGCAAGAATGGTTTCTAAAAGCGAACCAGCAGCAATAACATGCAGTTTGGGTTCTTTCTCATAGAAATACCTGAGCATTCCGATTGCTTTTGCCGAGTATTGTATTTCATCAATGAAAAGAAGGGTGTCTCCAATTTTTTTTGGTGTATCGGCTTTAAAAAATATAGCAGAAACCAATTCATCAATGTCATAGTCCTGTTCAAATAATTTCCTGTCTGACGGACTTTCAAGGTTTAAATAAATAAAATAAGGGAATTGTTTTGCAAACATATTAACCAAAGTTGTTTTACCAACTTGTCTGGCGCCCCTTAAAACCAATGGTTTCCTTTTAATTTGCTTTGCCCATTTTTTGAGCTCTGTTAAAATTATTCTTTCAAACATAATTATTTATTTGTAACAAAATACATCTTATTTAATAAAATATTTGTCACAAATATGGGGTATTTTTATTTAATTCATGCAATAAATTATTATAATTTTGTTTTCTGAATTTTAATATACACACTTGTTCGCTTTAAAAAATATAATTTTGCTAATTTCCTTTTTATTTCATTGTCTCTTTATAGCAGGGCAAAGTACTACAGTAAAAGAAAACCTTAAAATTCATATTTCTGTTTTATCTTCAGATTCTTTACAGGGCCGCCGCGCAGGCACACAGTACGAAAAGAAAGCATACAGATATTTAATAGATGAATTTACCAAATATCAAATTCATGCTCAACATTGACATGGCGGGAAGAATGGATACATCAACAAAAACCGTAACCATTCACGGAACGGGCACATCGCCGGTTTTCGATTCTCTGATTACAACCTGCAAGCCAGCCGGCCTGAATATCAAAACCGATAAAGAAATCGTTAACGGCTCAGATCAAATGCCATTTTACAAAAATAAAATCCCCTGCCTTTTTATCACAACCGGCATTCACGATGATTACCATAAAATAACGGACGACCCTGAAAAAATAAACTTCGAGGGGCTATTGCAGATCACCCTGTGCCTGGAACGTCTGATAAAAAAATCAGATAATGCAGGAAATATGGAGTAACTATATTTATTCTGTTTTTACGATCTTCCTGATAAAAATAGTATTACCGGCTCTGAGTTTTACAAAGTAAGCTCCCTGAGAGAATTGGTGCAGATCAACCTTTACTATAATTGTTCCCGCGTTTTGCTTTTCTGTTTCTGAATATACCAATCTTCCATTGATATTGTAAATTTCAAGAACCATTTCTGATTGTTTTTGGATATTATACTCCAGGTAAAGGAATTCACTGAAGGGATTCGGATAAACTGAATAACCAGAAGATTTTTCTCCGCCGACACTTGTTCCTGAATTTATAGTTACAGGTTGTGTCGCCATACAATTATTTGCATCAAGAACCACAATGGAATAATTACCTGCAGCAAGTCCGGTAACATCGGCAGTATTGGCGCCATTGCTCCAGAAATATGTATAAGGAGGCGTTCCGCCTGTTACTGTTACAGAAGCCGTACCGTCATTAGCGCCGGGGGCAGTTTCATCCGTACTGGTTACAGAAAGTACCGGGCCGGAGATAATAATCATTGAATCCATAACAAGTGAGTCGCTGCCGCCTGCATTGCCGACAAACAATGTAACATTGAAAACGCCGGTATTATCATATAATACAGTTGGATTCTGGTCTGTGCTGGTAGGTGGTGTTCCGCCATCAAATATCCAGAACCATGTATTCGGATTGTTTGTGCTCTGATCGGTAAACGTAATTGAAGTACCGGGGCATCCTGTAACCGGAGTAGCCGAAAAATTTGCAACCGGAGAAGGCTGATAACCATTTACTGTTACAGATGTTTCATACTGGCAATATCCGTCACTGACTGTTACATAATACGTGCCTGCATATAAGGAAGTAGCAGTAGCAGTTGTCTGATTACCGGTATTATTATCCCATATATAGGTGAAATTACCATTTCCTCCGGAAGGTGCAACCGTTGCTGTTCCGTCATTATTGCCCGAAGTAGCGTCTGTGCTGGATGTCGTTACTGTGATTGCCGGGTTGACAGCGATTTCGACAATATTTGAATATACCGGGCTGCATGAACCGCTACTTAATTCAGCCATATAAAATGCAGTTGCCTGAGGCGTTCCTGATAATACTGAAGAATTTGCCCCGGTAATGTTAACCCATCCGCTAATACCATCCGAAGATACCTGCCATTGAATATTTCCTGACGAACCCGTCATAGTGATACTTGCAGCGCTCCCTTCGCAAATTGAATCTGTAGTTGTGCTGGCTGTTCCTGCTATAGGCTGCGGATCAACGGTAACCACAATGATCGCTGTATTTACATCCTCACAAACACCCGATGATAAAACTGCCTGAAAATAAGTGGTAGCCGTTAATACCGGAGAGGTATAGCTTGCAGTGTTGGCGCCGGGAATATCAGACCAGAGCGATCCATCGGCTGATTCCTGCCACTGAATCGTTCCGTTTGAACCCGTAAGTGTCAAATCAACAGAACCTGAGCCGCAAATTGTATCTGCACTAACAGATACAGTACCTGCAACCGGAGCCTGGTTTATTGTGATCAAAACAATATTTGAACTGTGATTCGGGCATGTACCTAACGAAACAACGGCTCTGTAATAAATATTATTGATCAGATTGGAAGTATTATAGGTTGAACCTGTTGCACCCGGAATATTTGCCCACCCGGTGGATCCGTTTGCAGAGAACTGCCATTGGATATTACCCGTGTACCCGGTCAGCGTGATGCTGGTAGAAGTGCCGCTGCATATTGTGCCTGATGCTGGAGTAGTTGCAGTACCGGCAACCGATGTGGGAAGTACCGTAACGGTAATAATATTTGAATATTCTATCGCACATATACCTGAAATTAAAACTGCCCTGAAATAAGTTGTCGCACTTAGCGGAGCAGTGATGTATGTGGCTGCATTTGCCCCTGAAATATCAGTCCATCCTGTTGATCCGTCAGACGAAGATTGCCATTGAATATTTCCGTTATAACCTGTAAGCGTTATGGTAGATGTACCGCCGGCACAGAAACTGACGGGTGTGGCGCCGGCTGTTCCGCCAACTGCAGGCTGATTAACATTCACCATAACAATATTTGAATACATATCCGGACATGTACCGAAAGATAATCTTGCCCTGAAGAAAGTGCTAACAGATAAATTTCCTGTTGCATAATCATCCGATGTAGCGCCTGTTCCTGAAGTCACATCTGCCCATCCGGTGATGCCGTCTGCAGATTGTTCCCATTGAATGGTTCCGGTATAATTTACTAAGTTAATGGCCGTTGTTTCACCTGAACATAAAACCGTATCCGTAGCAGTTGCTTCACCGCCAACAGGGCCCGGTGTGACATCAATTGATACAACATTCGAGTTTACAGCAGAGCAAATGCCTGAAGTAACAACTGCCCGATAATAGGATGTAACATCAAGCGGATCGGTTGTATAAACGTCTGATATAGCGCCCGGAATATCAATCCATCCTGATGTGCCATCCGGCGATAATTGCCACTGTATTGCTCCCGTATAACCGGTAAGGCTTATATCTACAGTATTTAATGTACAAACATTACCGGCGCTTGCAGAAGCTGTTCCTGCAACAGAAACAGGATCAACAGATATAATCACAACATTTGAATACATATCGGGACAAGCGCCAAAGGTTAATCTTGCCCTGTAATAGTTCGCAGCTGTTAAATTATCTGTGGTATAATTATCTGTAGTGGCTCCACTGCCTGCAGCAACATCTGCCCAGCCTGTGATTCCGTCTGATGATTCCTCCCATTGAATAGTACCTGTATATCCGGTTAGGACAATACTAGTAAAAGAACCGCTGCAAACCGTTGCCGCATCTTGAACTGCCGTTCCTCCAACCGGCCCGGGCGTAACCGTTATCATTACCACATTGGAATTAACATTTGTACAACCTGCGGAAGAAAGCACTGTCCTATAATAAGTTGTTGCAGAAAGGGCAGGAGTAGTATATTGATCCGTTGTTTCTCCGGATCCGCCGGTTACATTTATCCATCCGGATGTGCCATTTGCAGACTGCTGCCATTGGATGCTCCCTGTATATCCGGTTAGTGAAATCACAGAAATATTTCCTGTACAGAAATTAGCCGGATTAGCCGATGCCGTTCCACCAACCGGATTCAGATTGACAACAACCATCACTTCATTGGAGAAAGCATCGGGGCAGGAACCTTGTGTGAGTTTCGTTCTGTACCAGGTAGTTTGTGTCAGGTTAAGCGCCACATAAGTCGGAAATGTTCCTGTAAAACCTGTGATATCAGCCCATATGCTGCCGTCTGTTGATTTCTGCCAGCGTATTGTGCCGGTATAGCCGGTTACCGTGAGAGTGACTGTAGAGCCTGTACATACAGGATTATTATTTGCCGTAACAGTACCGCCAACAGCGCTTGGATTCAATGTAACTGTAGCCGTATTTGAAACACTTGTTCCACAATTGGAAGTTGAAACTAATGCCCTGAAATAGGTAGTGGCAGTAATGCCCGCAGTTGTGTACGTGGAAGTGTTGCCTCCTGTTCCTGTTGTTACATCAGCCCAGGTTCCTCCGGCTATAGAGTCCTGCCATTGGATATTTCCTGCAGACCCAGATAGAGTGAGCGTAGATGATTCACCTAAACACACTGCTGCAGGATTAGCTGATGCGGTTCCTGCTACAGGGCTGGCTGTAACCGTTACAGATACCACATTAGAATATTCATCTGCACAACCAGTAGAATAAACAAGGGCACGATAATATGTAGTAGCTGTTAGCGCGGCGGTTGTATAATTTGCCGTTGTTGCTCCTGTGCCGCCGGTTACATTAGCCCATCCTGATGTGCCATTGGCAGATTGCTGCCACTGTATGTTTCCGGTTGATCCTGTTAAAGTAATGGTACTGGTATTTCCGGAACAGATGGAAGACGGAGAAGCGCTTGCCGTGCCTGCAACAACACCATTGGTTATTATAGCATTTGCAACAACCCTGGAACTGATGCAATCCGGTAGTTTTACTTCCCAGTTATAAAAGAAATAGTATCGGGTGGTAAGACTCGGTGTTTGTGTTGTACCGGCATTAGTAATACTTGCAATTCCTGTTATGTTGTAAGGATATGCCAGGTTTGCATTATTTCTGTACATATTAGCATTCATGGGTCCTACCAGTCTGAATCCTGTACCTGTGGGTACGTCAAAATCAAGAGTGATGCGGCTTACTCCTGCAGGAATGGTAAGAATAACAGAATCAAGGGTGATGCCCGAACTGTTTCTTAACGATATTTTTCGGGAAGCCGTTGTTCCTGCATTCACTTCAACAGACACTAATTTAAAATCAGTAAGCGCATTGAAGGTTAACCAGGCTTCCTGTGCTTGGTTATACTGGATCCCATTTACATTACTTTCAGTATTTCCTCCATATACCGAAGTTTGCTGAACATGATTTTCCACATAGTAAGGAGTAGTCACGCTTATTGAAGGAGTGGTATATGAAGTTCCTGTTCCAAGATTATTTCCTCCTGTTGCGGCATCATACCAATAAAGGGTTCCTGAACCTGTGGCTGTGAGGGTAACAGTTCCAGCCCCGCACCGTGAAACATCTGTTGCCACTGGCGATGCAGGCAGATTAATATGGATCAGGTCTGTTTTTACAATCTGGTCGCTTCCATATTGATTGGTTGCTGAAAGTGTAACCGAATAAGTACCGTTTGCGGTGTAGGTATATGTTGGATTTTGCTCATTAGACGTGTTCCCATCGCCAAAATTCCAGAGCCAGGAAGTCGGGCTGTTTGTTGATAGATCGGTGAAAGTAATGGCGCCGACACAGGTACTGGTGTCGCTTTGTGTAAAATCTGCAATGGGTGGAGTTGTTACTGAAAAAATATTGATATCATCAATATACAAGTTGTTTCCATATGCATTTACAGCCTGAAACTGCAGAACAACATTATTTCCGACATAAGGAGTCAGGTCAACAGTTTCCAATCTCCAGTCTGATGCTACAGACGGAATAAACGCATTTGTCATATCGGCTCCGGTGGCCATGACTGTTCCGGATTTGCTGTAAACAGGAGTCGGGTTAAATGTAGCGCCGCAATCGGTTGAAATATAAATATCCAAACCATCGTTGGTTGTATTATCATATCTTCTGTAAGCCACATTAAATGTCATGCTGACATTTGTCAGGCCCGTTAAATCTATCACAGGTGAAAGTAAGTCGTCTAATTCTCCAGCAGTATTATAATTAAAAAAGTCTATAAATGCAGAAGCCGTGCTTGCTCCATTACCGGAAGTAGCAGCGCTTGCCCATGTTGTAGAAATATCGGGATTATTTATTGACCAGAAATTAGGAGGGAATGTTCCGTTTTCAAATCCTTCAGTGAAAGGCAAAGATGTACCGCCTACCACATACTGAATTGATAAGGTATCATTCGCCGTATTCTCGTCTGTGCCTCCATTTGGAGAAGTAACCGAAGAATAAAATCTGTGACTTCCTGTTGTAAGTGCTATTTGCGGGAAAGTAACCTGTGCGGTAGCATTTGTAGCGAGGTTACCTGTCCAGTTCTGGTTCAGGTTTGCGCCGCCGTCAATATTATAATTTACAGACAGACTTGTGAGGTTTGTTGAACCTATATTTGCAATTTCAACTGTCGGAGTAATATTCTGAACCGCACAGTAGGATGTAACCGGGACAATAACTGCATTTGCTTTGGCATCGAGTGCAACAGCCGGTGTATTTGGGTCATATCCGTTTAAAACAGTAGGGTTTAAGTTACCCGGGTCGAGCCAGTCAACTAATCGCGTAGCAGAAGTTGTGCCTGTGTTCCAGGAAACAGCGAATTGTCCGTAATAGTCATTTAGGTTTCCGGGTGTAGCGCCACACGCTGAAGGCCCGCCGTAAAGCTGGCCGATGATTCTGTGGTTCTGGTCGAATAAAGGCGAGCCTGAAGATCCGGGTTCGGTTACTCCGCTTGTCCATGATACATTCCAGCACTGTGCGCCGCTGTATGTTGCAGAAGTAGCAGCGCCTGCCGATGAAATCTTTTTAATATCGCCGCTGGGATGATGAATACACATGGTTGATGTGGCGGCAGTTGCACTATAATTCCATCCTGCATAATATACATTAAAAGCAGAAGGGGGTGTTTGATTCATCTGCACAAGGCAAAAATCAGAACCTGCATTTCTTGCTTTCAGCACACTTCCTGATGTTGTGGCCTGGTCGTGGGCAGGAGAAGTTCCGGGGTTGGTGCAGGTAGCGCTTTGCCAGTTCCACCAGAATACCCAGCTTGCAAAATCATTGGAAGTAGAGCAATGATTCGCTGTGAGTACATACGGAGCGCCATCCTGCGCCGTATTATTGACCATAGCCCCTGTGCAAAAGCCGCTGCCTCCGACCACGAGCATACATACGGAGCGTATTTCGTTTTCCCAACCAACGCCAAGTGGGCATACGACATTATTATTGCATGATCCGGCATCTCCAAAAGCCTTTGCTGTAAAATCGAGCACATTCCTGTAACCATGGGTTACGCGTGAAAGATGTAATGTTCCGGCAAATTGAACATTTATTGGTTCCAAATACTCGATAATGATTGCATCACCTTGTATAAGAGTAGTAGCAAAATATCTGTCAGGCTGATTATTAAAATCCGTAAAAGCGCCGAGTATATGAGTTTTCTGTTCATCATATATAAACAACTTCGCACCCGGAGGCAGTCTGTAATTATCGAAAGTCAGGTTAATGCTAAATGCGCCCTGGGAATAAACCCTCACCCTGTAAAGCTTGTCGCCATCAGGCAGCACATCGGCTACGCCATTGGTTTTAACATCAATGTCAACAGGGATATTTTCGCCGAATCTCCATGGGATTTCTTTGTTCAAATCATTTATCAAATCTTCGGAACTCAAACGCTGAACATCCACAAAAGGCATGGTTTGAGTAGGAATGTTTGTCTGAAGCAATGTGCTGTTTGCTTTCAGGAAACTTGCCGGAGCGCCTCCCTGGCTGATCTGAGCTAATGCAGTTGCATAGCCCAGAAACAAAATGGTGACCACTATGTAAAATTTCCTCATAATCTTAAGATTTTATATGATTAACTAAATGCATTTGCTAGGTTGCGACTGATTAAAGACTGTAAAAGGTTTAAAATGGTTGCTTATATTAAGATGTATTTTAAAGATTTTGAATATTTGAATTTGTTTTATACTTTTGTAGTCCATTAAAAAATGGTCTCTTGGCCGAGGGGCTAGGCAGCGGTCTGCAAAACCGTGTACAGCGGTTCGACTCCGCTAGAGACCTCGGAAAGCGGGTTGTAAAGTGATTCTACAACCCGCTTTTACTAGGTAACCAATTAACCATAGTCCGGTGAATTTAAAATGCTTGGGATAATCATTAACAAAAAAAGGGACACATTGAGGCCCCTTTCTTGTTACAATTATAAATTTAATAAAGATATTATTCCGCTTGTTCTTCTAAGGTTTCAATCATGGATCCTGCCCTGGAATATACAAATGCGCTGTTTTCTGTTTGGTAATCATTAATATCCTGTTCAAACACCATTTTTTTGTGCCTCAGTTCTCTTATGTGTAAAACTTCTGACTTTTCGCCATTAGCATATTTATTATCATAATCATGCCTCCATGTTTCAGCAGGAGGAGGCGGTATGCCTTCTTCATATGTAATCGTAGTAATTCTGGTTTCAGTAACCTGGTTGTCTTCATAAATCAATCCTATTCTTTCTTTTTTCTTATATTTGTCAACACCGCTCAGGAAATCCCATGAACCGCGAAATTCATTCCGGTAGGTATAGGTAACCTTTCTTGTGTACGCAGGAGTTGTATCGGGCATTTGGAGTGTTGCCACGATTTTGTATTCATAAATGCCGTTAAACAGGCCTTTTTTATCAAACGACATTTTATATTGCAGTATGGTTCCTTTGGCATTCCATAATTTTGGAAAAGTATTGATTCTAACGCTATCGCCTCCTAAAACGCTTGTAACACCTAAATATTTGATGGTTTCTGTCTGGGTGGTACCACTGATAATAAGATCTGTCTGATCCTGGGTGCCGTCTGCCCATGTAGTTTTATAAGAAAGTGTTTTCCCGGTAATGACATAATCCCCGGCAACCCGTGCTTTTCTTGTGCGGAATGAAAAGAAGGGATCGTCCGGGCCTTTCTTGCATCCATAAAACAAAGAGCCCGTAATCGAAATACTGATAATTAGCAATAATAATCTATACTTTTTCATATCTAATTATTAACTTGTTAATTTTACAAAAGTATTTTATTTTTTAACAAAATTCAAAATTTTTTTAACAATATTTGTTAATAAGGCTATTTTTTTTATAAAAAAAACCATTAAAATTGTTGTTATTAGGACTTTCCGCGGCAGTATTTTTCCCAGTTCCAAGCAGACAGGAGGGTATCCTGGAGTGAAATTTCAGCTTTCCATCCTAATTCTTCATTTGCAAATCTTGTATCAGCAAAGACCCGCTCAATGTCTCCGGGCCTCCGGTCAACAATTTTATAATTTAATTTTTGCTTAGTAGCGGCTTCAAATGTAAAAATAATTTCCAAAACCGAACTACCTTTCCCTGTTCCAAGGTTAAAAACCTCAAAAGATTTTTTATTTTTATTTTCAATCAGGCGCTTAACAGCTATAACATGCGCTTTTGCGAGATCCACCACATTAATATAATCTCTTATGCAGGTGCCGTCCGGAGTATTATAATCATTACCAAAAACCTGCAAGCATCCCCTTTCTCCAATAGCAGTCTGGGTGATAAACGGGACTAGATTACTGGGTATGCCTATCGGTAATTCACCAATAAATGCAGAAGTATGCGCTCCGATGGGATTAAAATATCTTAAAGAAATTGCTTTAAACAGATTAAAAGAAAATATGTGATCCTGAATAATTTCTTCTGAAATCTGCTTCGTATTGCCATAGGGTGAAAGAGCTTTTTTTATAGCTGCTTTTTCGGTAACGGGCAACTCGTCAGGCTGGCCATAGACAGTGCAAGATGAAGAGAATACCATGTTTTGAGAATTCACCGACTTCATGGCTTTTAAAAGATTAAGCAAAGAGAGCAGATTGTTTTTATAATATTTTAATGGTTCTGCAACCGATTCTCCCACTGCCTTGAAAGCGGCAAAGTGAATCACTGCTATTACAGAGTGATTTTTGAAAAAGTTGTTAACTTTATTTTCTTCGCAGAGATCGAATTGATAAAAAAGTGGCCTTCTTTTTGTTATTTTTTCAATACCATCCAGAACTTCAATGCTTGAATTCGAAAGGTTATCAATAATCGCTACCTCAAACCCATTGTTTTGAAGTTCGACTACAGTATGAGAACCAATGTAGCCTGTTCCGCCGGTAACTAAAATAAGAGGGCGCATTTTATAAGCTCCAATACGTCATATTTTTTATTTTTCCCCTGAAAGTTCCTTTAACATCAATCAACACTCCGTTTGGCGAACTGATTGACTGAAAATATTTTTCGGTAAAATCAACATACGTTTTATGGTTTACAGCAACGATCACGGCATCATAGTTATTACCAATCTTTTCAGAGAGGCTGAAACCATATTCATGTTTCACTTCAGCCGAAGAAGCATAGGCATCAACAATATCAATTTTAACTTTATAAGCGTTTAACTCATTAATAATATCAATGACTTTAGAATTCCGGATATCGCTGACATCTTCCTTGAAAGTAACCCCCATTATCAATACCTTGGACCCTTTAATATTTTTATCGTTGAAAAGGATTTTTTTAACCGTTTGTTCTGCAACATAAGATCCCATGCTGTCGTTAAGCGCCCTTCCGGAGTTAATCATTTGGGCATGGTAACCATATTCCTTGGCCTTATATGCGAGATAATACGGATCAACGCCAATACAATGGCCGCCTACCAGGCCCGGCATAAATTTAAGAAAATTCCATTTTGTACCAGCCGCTTCAAGAACTTCAAATGTATTGATACCCATTTTATTAAAAATAATAGACAGTTCATTCATCAACGCGATATTCACGTCCCTCTGGGTATTTTCAATGATCTTGGCTGCTTCGGCGACTTTTATGGAACTTGCCCTGTGTACGCCTGCTTTTATTACTAATTCGTAAGTTTTTGCAATATTTTCACAAGATTCCGGATCACAGCCCGACACCACTTTTTTAATCCGGGTTAATGTGTGCTCTTTATCGCCGGGATTGATCCGTTCGGGAGAATATCCCACTTTAAAGTCTTGCATAAATTTCAGACCGGATTCTTTTTCCAGGATCGGGATACAGTCTTCTTCGGTACAGCCGGGATAAACCGTGGATTCATAGACTACATAATCCCCTTTTTTTAAAACTTTTCCCACCGTCGTTGACGCGTTGATTACCGGACGAAGATCCGGAAGGTTATGCCGGTCAATCGGAGTGGGAACAGCAACAATATAAAAGTGAGCGTTTCTAAGATCTTCTATGGAATGGGAGAATAAAATATCGCAACCGTTAAAGGCTTCCGAAGCGAGCTCATTGCTGGGATCAATTTTGTTTTTCATCATCTCCACGCGGTCTGGTTTAACATCAAAACCTATTACCGGTATTTTCTTTGCAAATTCCAATGCAATGGGCAGTCCGACATATCCCAGGCCGATTACCGCGATCTTGTTTTCTTTTGCCAAAAGTTTATTATACATAATAGTTACTTTTTAGGTATAAAGGTATAGCGTAATGTCAAATTGATGATGCCTGCCAACGGCAGGTAGGTAAAATGTGGAATGGTTATACATAGATAAATATATTGTAATAAATTAAAAGATTTTATTGCAAAACGGGTGATATTCTCCTTTTTTTCCAACAGGTTCAGAAACCCTGATATCATAAACCGTCTGTATGGATTTTTTTGTTTGTTCAATTCCGAAACTGGTTCCCTTTATGATTTCTCTGTATGTTTCTGTATGTAAATCCGTGAAACCCTCGCTGAACTCAAACGTATCTCCATCAATCCTAATGCTTCTGTATGTCCGTTTATTCGCCATTTTACATTCTTCAGGCAACACATTGTTATCAATGCTTAAAAACCAACGTACTCTTGCTCGTTCAAGAAACAAAAAGCCGGCAGCGGTATCGGGTTTTAATATATGAACCCTGTTTTCTTTCACATCGCCAAAAATCCAAGTGAGCATATCGAAAAAGTGAACTCCGATATTGGTGGCGATTCCTCCGGATTTATGTTCATCGCCCTTCCATGAAAACATATACCAGTTTCCCCTGCTGGCGATATAGGTAAGATCAATATCATAAATTTTGTCTTTAGGGCCTGTTGCAATTTTATTTTTTAATTCTATAATGGCAGGGTGTAAGCGTAATTGCAGGACATTATGAATTTTTTTCCCGGTTTCATTTTCAATCTCCTGCAAGGCCTCGATATTCCAAGGGTTTAATACCACCGGTTTCTCACAGATGGCGTCTGCGCCAATACGGAGCGCAAACCGGATGTGTGAGTCGTGAAGGTAATTCGGAGAACAGATGCTAACATAATCCAAATGCGTGCCGATCCTTTTTAATTTTTCAATATGCCGGTCGAATCGCTCGAATTCAACAAAAAAATCCGTATCCGGGAAATAACTGTCTAAGAAGCCCACGCTGTCAAATTTATCAAGCGCGGCAACCAAGTTGTTGCCTGTATCTTTTATCGCTTTAACATGCCTTATGGCAATGTACCCGGCAACACCAATTATAGCAAAATTTCTGATGGAATTAGAATCGCTCATTTATAAAGAACTATTTATTTTTTGTGAACCTGATTGTCCTTTAAAATATAAAGTTCATTGCTTTCAGGGCAAACAGCCTCACCCTTTTCATTGAAATACAATCTATGCCCGTATTCGCTCATCCATCCTGCATGTCTTGACGGATTTCCCACGACAAGAGAATAGGGTTTGACATCTTTAGTTACAACCGCTCCTGCCCCGATAAATGCATATTCGCCAATGGTATTTCCACAAACGATGGTTGCATTAGCGCCAATGCTTGCGCCTTTTTTAACAAGGGTTTGCTGATATTGATCTTTCCTTATGATGGAACTGCGGGGGTTAATTACATTGGTAAAAACCATGGATGGGCCGAGAAAAACATCATCTTCACAGATAACACCGGTATATAAAGAAATATTATTCTGGACTTTAACATTTTTCCCGAGAATGACGCCGGGAGAAACCACAACGTTTTGTCCGATATTACAGTTTTCACCGATAACACAACCCGGCATTATGTGTGAAAAATGCCATATTTTTGTTCCTGTGCCAATCGTGCAATTTTCATCAATAATAGCAGATTCGTGTGCAAAATATTTTTTATCCATAATCATTTCAACGCTTCAAAAATATTGATGCCGTTCGATATAGCAAATAATAAATGTCATATCTCATGAATTAGAAACATAATTCATAACATTTTCAGAAATATATTTTAATTGTTCATCATCAAGTTCTGTATGCATTGGCAAAGAAAGAACCGACCGGCAAAGCTCTTCGGTTACCAGGAAATCGCCCGGTTTATATCTTTGATCGGAGTATGCTTTTTGCAAATGCATGGGTACGGGATAATAGACCATTGCAGGAATGCCTTTTGTCTTCAGGAATGATTTCATTTCATCCCTGTTAATTCCTTTTAATACTATTGTGTATTGATGAAAAACATGGGTTGATTTTTTATTCCGATACGGAATTTTTATTTTGGGACAATCGCCAAACATCCTGTCATAATAATCAGCAACGGTATTCCTGGCCTTGCAATATTCATCCAAGTATTTAAGCTTAACCCGGAGAATAGCGGCCTGAATTGTATCCAGCCTGGAATTTACACCAATATCATCGTGATAATATTTTGTTTTGGATCCATGATTAACGATTATTTGCAACCGTGATCCCAATTGATCGTTGTTTGTATAAAGCGCGCCGCCGTCGCCAAAGCAACCCAGATTTTTGGCCGGGAAAAATGAAGTGCATCCAATGGTTCCGATTTTTCCTGCAAATTCGGCGGATCCGTCTGCGAATGTATATTTTGCTCCTAAAGATTGAGCGTTATCTTCGATCACATATAAATTGTATTTTTTTGCAATCCGCTGTATTTCGTCCATATCCGCACATTGACCGAAAAGATGCACCGGTACAATGGCTTTTGTTTTACCGGTAACCGCTTTTTCAAGCTTTACAGTATCCATATTAAAGGTGCCGGGATCCACATCCACAAGAACGGGAGTGAGGCCAAGGAGTTTTATAACTTCTACCGTTGCAATAAACGTAAAATCAGAGGTAATAATTTCATCGCCGGGTTTTAGTTCAAGCGCCATCATGGCCACCTGCAAGGCATCCGTCCCGTTAGCGCAGGGGATAACATGCCTTACATCCAGATACCGTGCAAGCTCGTTTTTAAAATTTATTACTTCAGCTCCATTAATAAAAGAAGATGCTTCAATAACATCAGAAATTGCAGAGTCTATTTCGGTTTTTATTTTCAGGTACTGACCCTGAAGGTCAACCATTTTAATTTCGTTCATGAAATTATTTTAAAAATAAAGCCGACAAAGATAGATTTTTTATTAATTATTATTCAATATTTCACAACAAAAAACTACTTTTACTGAAAAATTATCTTTCGGATAAAAACATCATCATTTCCATTACTAACGGGATGTTAAAGAAAAGCGATATCGAAATTATGTCTCCGGTCGGTTCGTTCGAATCACTTGCGGCAGCTATCCAGGGCGGCGCTGATTCCGTTTACTTTGGCGCAGGGCATCTGAATATGCGGTCAAAATCGTCAATTAATTTTTCAACGGACGATTTAAAAGAGATCGTTGTTATCTGTAAAGAAAAAAATATAAAAACCTATTTAACGGTAAATACGATCATTTATGATGATGAATTCCCATTAATGCGGCAGATTGTTGATGCAGCAAAAAAAGATAATATAACCGCCATTATCGCATCCGACCAGGGAGTTATTAATTATGCACATTCAATCGGTTGTGAGATTCACATATCAACACAATTAAATATCGGCAATATTGAGGCCTTGCGGTTCTATTCAAAATTTGCCGATGTGATTGTTCTGGCAAGAGAGCTTACGCTTCGGCAGGTTGCGGCAATTACTAAACAAATTGATGAAGAACAGATTAAAGGGCCTTCCGGCAAGCTGATCCGGATCGAGATTTTTGCTCATGGGGCTTTATGTATGGCTGTATCAGGAAAATGCTACCTGAGCCTTCATGAAAACAATTATTCGGCTAACCGCGGCGCATGTCTTCAGCCCTGCAGAAAAGCATATATTGTTACGGAAAGAGAAAGCGGCAACGAAATAGCGGTTGACCATGAATATATAATGTCGCCAAAAGACCTTTGCACGATCGGGTTTATAGATAAAATTTTAAATGCAGGAGTTAAGATATTAAAAATTGAAGGACGCGCGCGATCCCCGGAATATGTAAAAACCGTTACGCAATGTTACCGGGAAGCAGTAAATTCTTATTTTGACGGCAGCTATTCCATGGAAAAAATCACAGCCTGGGAAGAAAAACTTACAACCATATTTAATCGCGGATTCTGGGATGGATACTACTTAGGAAGACGGCTGGGCGAGTGGAGCGGGAAATACGGATCGGTTGCCACAAAACGAAAAATATATATCGGCAAAGGATTGAATTATTTTTCGAAATTGAAAGTGGCGGAATTTTTGATGGAAGCCGGGAATTTAAAAGTGGGAGACGAAATATTAATCACAGGCCCAACAACCGGAGTGATAGAGCAAAAAGTGAATGAGATACGAGTGAATATGATAAATGTGGAACAAACTCAACAGGGCGATACCTTTTCGATGCCTGTATCAGAAACAGTGAGGCGCTCTGACAAACTTTATAAAATTGCGGATGCAGAGGAAGCACAGATTTAATATTTATAAATTTTAAATGAATGAACATAAAATTACGGTTATTATTTTTTTCTGCTGTTATTATTTTTACAATGGATTCCTGTAAAAAATGCTATATCTGTGAAGCAAAAAGACAAGGTATTGATCAGGCCATTGACTTTCAAAAATCCTGCGGCTCAAAAGAGGATAAACAAAAAATGGAAGATTCATTCAGGGCTACCTATAAGACTTCTGACGGATATACCGTGGAGTGCCGGTAAAATTCAAGTATCGTATTATATGATATTCGTTTTGTTTTCACTCCTTGTCCAGATCAGTTTTTTCCCAAATCCAAGCCGGTTATCTGTCATTTTTATAAACGATGGTTCAACGATCCAGAAGGTGGTATTCATCAATACCGCTACAGGAAAACGTTTAAGATATCTTTGTTTTGCTTGTTTAAATAAATCATCTGCCGGTTCCGATATAATCCCATTGAATTGAATTCCCTGTATCTTGCCGATTATTTTTGTTTCCAACACTATTGAGCCTGCTACATGGCTGTTGGCCAAAAAATCTTTTGCATGTTTTGTATCCCTGTCAGAGGTAAATACCAATATGTTTTCTTTTTCCATATAAGCATAAAAGCAATTGGCACAGTAGGGTTTATTATCAACTGTTGTAGCAATGGTAAGCACATGATGCGCTTTGATAAATTTAATTATTTTCGGATCTATGTTAAACATTTCATCTCATAAAATTTTATCAAATATCGAAATTATTTTTCCTAAACCGGTATTCGGAGAAACAGATTTTACAGGTGAAGCCGATAGTTTTTGTTTCCTGATTTTATTTATCATTTCCAGATCGAACGGATTGTAATTATAAATTTTTGTGGCGCAATGCACGGCAATTGCCGTTTTCAGGCTTAACGCATTTACCCGGAACGAATGTTCAGAATACCTTGCAGGATGAATATGGATATATCGTTCTTTTAAATTACCCAATCGCAGAGTCCATGTGGATTTATCGCTGATTTCCATGATTTGATATAATGAACTATTATCATTTATCCATTTGAAATACGAGTTTTCAGAAAAATGATGTTCCGTTTGTAACCGACTTACAATTTGTAATGATATTTCTTCCGGGTTTAGTACTCCGGTATAAAGATCGGTAACAGAATTTCCAATCTGGCTAAGTTTCGAAATGATAGTATCAAAATCGGCTTCATTTCTTACGGAACTGATTTCAGAAATAATATACCCGCAATGATGCTTGAAGCAATTGAAAAGAACCGGTTTTGAAATATCGGAGCGCATAATTATAAAACAAGATACAAACTTATAAAACAGTTCTGTTAATACTGTTCATATTTTTTTTCGAAATTGACTTAAATTTACATTAAGATTTTTTTAAAAGTAAATCACTTGGATTACATTTGCAAAAGTAATCCGGATAACTTACATTAGAAAATGAAAAATAAATATGTTAATTTGATTGAACAGACTTTTGATTTTCCGCAAGAGGAATTTCAGGTTGTTGATGGCGAACTGCACTGGAACGAAGTGCCGTTAATGAGTATTATAGAACAATATGGTACACCCTTACGATTGTCATATTTACCCAAGATAGGGAACCAGATTCAGAGGGCCAATAAACTCTTTAACGTAGCAATGGCAAAATGCGATTACAATGGTGAGTATCACTATTGCTATTGTACAAAAAGTTCTCATTTTTCATTTGTAATGGAAGAAGTCCTTAAAAATGACGTACATCTGGAAACTTCTTCCGCATTTGATGTGCATATAATAGAAGATCTGTATAAAACCCAGAAGATTAAAAAGGATAAGTATATCATTTGTAATGGGTTCAAACGTCCTCAATACATAGATAATATTGCAAACCTTATTAATCTTGGTTTTGAGAATGTTATACCCATCTTAGATAATAAGTTCGAACTTGATAAGTACAAGAAGCTGAACAAGAAATGTAAATTAGGGCTGCGGATTGCCACTGAAGAAGAGCCGACTTTTGATTTTTATACCTCCCGGCTGGGTATCAGGTATAATGATATTGTCCAGTACTTTGAGGATTATATTAAAGATAATCCGAAATTTGAATTAAAGATGCTGCATTTTTTTATGAATACAGGCATAAAAGACTCGGCATATTACTGGAACGAATTAACCAAGTGCGTTAATGTTTATTGCGAACTTAAAAAGGTTTGCCCGGAATTAGACTCACTGAACATTGGCGGCGGCTTCCCGATTAAAAGTTCCTTATCGTTCAGTTATGACTATGAATACTTAACCGAGGAGATTATATCCCAGATAAAAACCATATGCGACAGAAATGTAGTAGCCGAACCGCATATTTTTACCGAGTTCGGACAATTTACCGTTGGCGAAAGCGGGGCAATACTATATTCAATAATTGATCAGAAACGGCAAAACGACCGGGAGTTATGGAATATGATTGATTCGTCGTTCATGACAACGCTCCCCGATACCTGGGCAATGAAACAAAAATTTGTTTTGCTTTCCGTAAACAAATGGAACGAAGAATATGAGCGCGTATTCATCGGCGGGCTCACATGCGACAGCCATGATTTTTATAATGCAGAAACCCATTCAAATGCAATCTTCTTACCCAAACAGACAAATGGAGAGCCGTTGTATATCGGACTTTTCCATACGGGCGCCTATCAGGAATCCGTGGGCGGTTATGGCGGAATTCAGCATTGCCTTATACCCGCGCCAAAGCATGTGCTGATAGATGTTGACGACGAAGGGGAGTATTACACAAAACTGTTCGCAAAAGAGCAATCGTACAAGTCTATGCTCAAGGTTCTGGGTTATTAAAAAAAGTATCACTGATTCAGGTTTATTGATAAAGAGGCTAAGCCGGGCTATTGTTTCGTGCTTCGATATTTTGTGAATAATTCAAGTTAAGGATAGTATTCAGAAATTTATTATTATCACAAAGATGAAGAAATTTTATAAAAAATTTTGATTTCCGGATTTTTTCCTTATCCGTTAAAAAGACAAGGGCGATAAACAAAAACGGCAGCGCCGGCGTTTTATAACGGACAAGCGAACCGAGCACAGGTGTCGTAAGGCCGCAGAGAATAAAAAGAATGAATACAAAGGAAATTGAAAAAAAGAAAAAGGGTTTACAGGTAATTTTTTTATAGTTCATATATATCAGGCTTAAAATAATAGCCGTAATTATCATCAGGTTCTCCAATGCGGAAAAAATCATAATTGCAGATTTCACTTCGAATATATGAGGGCGTGCGAGGGTATTAAAAAATGCAGCGGGCATATTTACAAAAAGGCTTTTCGCAGCAGGCTGAAGTTCTGGTATCTGAATAAAACTCCCGACATTTCCCATGTCTTTGGCCATTTGGATAAAATCGTGCTGTTTCCGGCTTAATATTTCAATGAAATCATAGCCCGGAAAAATATAGGCGCTGAAAATACAGAATGCAATAAAAATCAAATGAACAAAAAGAAATTTCAGCACAGGTTTTTTTTTATAAACGGTTTTAACGATCCATGCTAAGGAAACGATTCCCGGAAGAACTGCCAGAAAAATATAGAATTTGGAAATCATTAAGAAAAAGACTGAAATAATTAACCAGATAAGATTCATTATTCTGATTTTTTCAAAAATTATTTTATAAAAATTATATAAAAAAAATCCCAGCGCACACATCAGGATGCCTTCTTTCAAAACTCCGGATGTCCAGAGCAAAACAGAAGGAATTAAAAATACAGAAAAGACAAGACCGGTTTTTTTATCCTTTAGAAAAGGGATGACAGTTTTATAGATCGCAGTGAGCCCGGTGAACGACACGAATGCCATAAAAACTACGTGGACATAATAATGGCCGAAAGAAAAAAGACAGACCCCGGCATTAAAGCGTATCAGGATGCGGTTGTCATTATACAAATCATAATTAAAAAGTTTGTGCCAGTAGCTTGTGGCATTATAATATGTATGGAGATGTTCCGCATCAGAACCAATGCCGGTTATCATGCGCATATAATCGAGCGGATTATGGTAAACAGATTTATAAATGATTTTTCCGTCGGTGAAAAAACTGAATGTATCCGCACACCAGGGATTAATATAATAATAAGAATAAATGAAAGCAAGGATAACGCCAAATACAATTTTCAGCAGATAAAGGATGCACAAACTCTTCCGGGAAATCCCGTAGACATTAAAAAAACGAAGTTTGTAAATCAGAAACAGAAAGATCAGAATATAGCATATTGGAAGAAATATACCCATGCCGGTTTATTGGGGATTTGAATTTTTATCGGAAGAATAATTTATAACGTATCTTTTGTAATACGACAACAGAAAATATGTCATGGGCAATGCAATGAGCAGGCCAAGGATACCAAGCAGCTTGCCCCAGATGGAGATAGAAAGTAAAATGATGGCCGGGTTCATGCCAATCACTTTACCCATGATCTTCGGGGTCAGCAGGGTGTCCTGGATAATTTCCACAACTAAGAAAACAATGCCTACATAAAGCAGGGTGAGCCCGAAGTTGTGGCCTGTTTCCATCGAGTACATAAAAGCAAGAAACACAGCCGGGATAATGCCGATAATCTGCAGATACGGAATCATGCATAAAATGCCGATCAGAACGCCCAGCAGTATTCCCATAGGTAATCCGATAATGCTGAATCCTGTTGCATAAATAATAGCGATGATAAGCGCGATGAGCGCCTGCGCGCGGAAATATTTGTTCATGGCCCGGGTGAAATCTTCTATGAGCCCGATAACAAAATCACGCCGGTGAGGAGGAATCATGTTTTTCCATTCATCAGACAGTACATTAAAATCTATGAGGATAAAGATGAGGTAAAGCAAAATAATAACCATGCCTATAATCCCAAATAAAAAACTGATGGTACCTGAAAATATCCCGATAAGGTCGGGAACCGCTTTCTGGGATATGCTGCCCACAAGGCTGGAAAAATTTTTTGTACTGAAAAATTTCTGAACATTTTCTTTTGTAGCAAAGTCCTGTAACTGCTGCCACATATCGTTCGGAAGAATATTCATGGCCCGCTGTTTGATATCCGATTCCCTTACTAAGTCGGCCAGAAGATTTCCCATATGCGAAATTTCTTTCATAATCATGGGTACCAGAATGAATCCGGCCAGGACAAAAAACCCGATAAACAAGATGATGCTGATAAGAACGGCCAGCGCTCTTTTTTTTACGCCTTTTTGAATCCATGTAACAATCGGGTTTAACAGGTAAGCCAAAATAATGGCAATGACAAAAGGAATGAGAACATTGCTCAGAAATTTTAAAAGTAGTATTATTGTAATTAAAATAGCGACAGAAATGGCAATCCTGAATATTCTGTCCACAGTAAAAGGTTTTTCAGACAATATCGGCATACGAAATTATTTTTGGTTTGCGGCTGCTTGCGCAGAACAGATTTACGAAGGTAATATTTGAAATTGCAAATTGCAAAACTTAAAAATGAAAAATGAATTAGGTATTAATGCAATGGAAAACAAAAAGAATTTTTTCGAACGGATTTATGATGGCTTCATGAATTCGAAACCCGTAACCCGGTGTATAAAATTATTAAAGAGAATTGTGTTGCCGGGTTTTGACGGATTGTGCCTGTATGAAGTGATGGAATTTTTTTTCAAGGCAATACAGAAAGATTCGATTACCGAGAAAGCGGGCGGCATTTCTTATAATTTTTTTATGGCTATTTTTCCCGGGTTGATATTTCTTTTTACGCTGATACCGTATTTGCCGATTGATAATTTCCAGAAGGAATTTTTTGCCATGCTCGAAGAATTTTTACCTGAAAAGGCCTATAACCAGGCAATCTCCGTGATGACCGATATCCTTCACCGTCAGCGCGGGGGGCTTATGTCGCTGGGCTTTTTGTTCACCATCTATTTTGCCACAAACGGATTGAATGCCATGATCGGGTCGTTTAACCGGATGCATTATACGACAAAAACCCGCGGTTTCATCTCCCAGCGGCTTGTATCCCTGCTTTTGTTTGTGATCCTTACCCTGATGATCGTATTGTGCATCGGCCTAGTTGTGGGAAGCCATTTCCTTTCAAATTACTTAGATTCGCACCACTATGTGCATTACAATATCACATATTATTTTATTACGTTTGCGGAGTTGATCATACTTTTGGCATTCTGCTTTTTCAGCATTTCTTTTCTTTATTATTTAGCTCCTGTAAAAAAGGAAAGATACAGGTTTATTTCTGCCGGAAGCACACTGGCAACAATTCTTATACTGCTCGCATCGCAGGGATTCAATTTTTACATTAATAGTTTTTCGAAATATAATATTCTGTACGGTTCTATTGGAACACTAATCATTTTTTTGCTTTTTCTCTATTTCAATGCCATGATCCTGCTCATAGGATTTGAGTTGAACGTGAGCATACTCACTGCAAAACAGAGAAAATGCGGGGAACTCACCGGCGGATTGAAAACAGGATAAAATTGTTCTGTTGGTATTCGGTAATCAGAATATTGATATTTTGTTAATTCAGATTTTTTCTTTAAGTTTACTTAAAAATCAGATATGAAAAATCAAAATAGATTTAATGTTATAGTAGAACAGGGAATAGATGGTTATCTTATTTCAAGCGTTATTGAACTACCCGGCTGCCACACACAGGCCAAAACCTATGATGAACTTCTGAAAAGAACAAAAGAAGCGATATTACTTTTTTTAGAAGGGGAAAAATCACATAAACTAATGAGCCGGTTTGTAGGCTTACAACAAGTTGAGGTGTAATTATGTCAAAACTACCTTTATTAACGGCAAGAGAATTAATACACATTCTGAAATTATTGGGTTTTGAATGTATGCGGCAAAAAGGCAGCCATATGTCTTTTTATACTATAAACGGGATAAATTTCCGCAAATATAAAAAGGATAAAAGCAATATTAACATCAAATTGTTGAAATAAATTAAAAGGATAGGGTAAAAAATAAAAAGAAGCATATCAAATTAGGGTAACCAAATCCAGATT
>JACREX010000215.1 GCA_016212695.1 Bacteroidia bacterium | reverse complement strand
GCTGCCCGCTCGTTTCGACTACGCTCAATGAGCGGTATAAATATTTCTGCTGTAAAATTACTGTTTGCCGGGTTCGGATAAATTCGTAATTCGATATTCGACATTCGGTATTCATTATTCGATATTGAATTATATTGAAGCACCACAATATTCTTAATCGCAGTTTTCACACAGCCATCCATTGTAACAGTAACCTGTATTGTAAATGTTCCTGTATCTGTAAAAGTATGCAGCGGATTTTTTATGGAATCTGTTCCGCTGTCTCCAAAATTCCATTGCCAGTTTTGCGCATAAGCATTGTTATTAAAAAACTGCACCTGAGCCTGGCCTTGTCCATTTAAAGAAATCGTGTCTGTGTTTGAGAATACACGGGGTTGAAGCCAATTACAACTTGTATCAACAGGAATATACCAACGGGCAAGGCCGCGGGCAGAATCGCCGCCGGCAATGGAATATTCGCCGCCAACATATAATTCACCTTTATACTCTGCCAAAGCATACACCGTGTTATTCACCCCTGACCCTAAAGTATTCCATAGTGAGCCATCCCAGCGGGCAACACCTTTGTATGGACATGTAGAGGCGCTGTCCTGTATCCCGAAACAACCGCCTGCATAAAGATATTTTTTATACATACCCAAAGCCAATACATCGCAATCAAGGTCTGTTGCCGTACCTACTCCCGTCCATTGTTCACCATCCCATCTTGCCACGCAACTTGAAAAAGGGGTTACTTCTCCGCCATAAACATACCCGCCTGCATAAAGAAAGTTGTTTATAGTATCAACCGATAAAGCAGCAACATAGCCGCCTAAACCATAGCCTAACGGGTTCCAGTGAGAGCCATCATAGCTTGCGATATTGTATAACAAATTTCCGCTTATTGCCTGGTAGTTTCCACCAACTATCAACGAATTATTGAAAATTGCAAAACAATTGACAACATGATTACATGAGCCAATAGTGTTATATACTGTGTCGTTCCATGTAGCTAAAGAACCATAAGGGGAACTCCCGATATAACTAAAACCACCACCAAGAATGAGTTTGTTTTTGTATTTTATTAAGGCCGTAACATCTGTGTTGGGACTACCTATTGTACTTGGTGCAATCCAATTTGTGCCATTAAAACAAGCTATATTATTAAAATTAGTATATTCAAAACTACCACCACCAATATAAACTTGATTGTTAAAAACCAAAATTGAGTGTATAACAGCTGAGATGTTTTGTAATTGATTCCAGCAAATGGAGTCCCAATATCCGATACTATAAATTAAGACACTATCTGTTGAATAAAACCCACCTTCAGCAAACAACATATTATTTGAAGCATTAAGCGCCCTTGTAAAGGAATATTTATGGATATCCGGCAATTGAGTCCATTGCTGAGAGAAGACTGAAATATTCGTTACAAACAAAATAAATATTAATATTTTTTTCATAGTAACTAATATTTCGGCTTTCATATTTACCTAATAATCAATCGCATACTGTCGTACAATATTTCAATTTCATATTGTTTTTCTCATTTAATCATCAGGATATCAATGTGTTTAATACAGGTTTCCTATTTCTGATTATGCTG
>JACREX010000214.1 GCA_016212695.1 Bacteroidia bacterium | reverse complement strand
TTAAATTGTTAACATTGTTAAATTACTTTTTTTATTCATTTATATATCGTTAATATTTGATTTATAACAATTTAACAATATGACAATTTAGCAATATTATTTCAGCAAAAGGTTAAATTTTAAACCGTTTGCAGTATAAATGATAACTTTAAACAAAAAACAATTTTTGAGAATAATTATTCAATTATGTATTTTTACAAAAATAAAAAAAAAAGTACCCCGGCGATATCTATAAATTAAAATAGGGATTTTAGTTATTAACAAAAAGTATCACATACGATGAAAGGGCAGAATACTTCAACACTTCGGCAAGCTCTGTGCGACGCTACGCTCAGTACAAGGCTTGAAAACATAATTACCTTGATGCAGGAATTGAACATGGTGATTGATAAATTTAAAATACATCTGTTTCAGAACGAAACACCGGTGAAAATTCCACAGATAGAGATCGATCTTGCTTTAGTAAAAGTACGCCGGCTATATGATGAGCTATTACAGATAAACAGCCTTAACGCACAGATTACGGAACATACTGGGATACATACATCCCCTGAAAAACAAACCGACCTCCATCTGCCATTTGAAGAGAATGTTTCAAAGAAGACCGAGGAAAATAAACAAACGATCCTTGATGCGATCTCAAAAAAAGAACAACCGCAGGACTTTGCTACAAGGCTGCAACAAAAGCCGATTTCTGATATCAATGAAGCGATAGGGTTGGGAGAGAAACTTTTATTTATAAACGAATTATTTGGTAAAAATCCGGATAAATATTCAGAGTCTGTGGTTCATCTGAACAACTGTGTTTCTCTTGAAGACGCCATGGAATATATTAATAAGAATTTTATCTGGGACCCGGAAAAAGAAACCGCCATTGCTTTTATGGATCTGGTAAGGAGAAAGTTTATTTAGATATCAACACCACAATACTGTGCATTTTCACGGCATACGAATTTTTTTTTAACAATACTTCTTTTTCCGGCTCCAGAATATCATCGGGTGAATTCAGCGATGTATCAATCATCCTGTACCAGTTTTTATTTTTCAGAATAGGTAACTCAAAATCAAGATCCATCCAGTCCATATTCATCATCACGTGGATGTCTTTGATGTCGTTTTCAAAACAGCCCAGCGTGAATGCCAGAACGCGGGAGCCTGGATTATCCCAACCGGGATTAAGGAGTTTGCAGCCGTGCCATTCGATATCCTTAAAGCCCTGTTCATTGACTTCTCCTGTGAAAAACCTGGAACGGTGAAGTATCGGATTGTTCTTGCGGAATGCAATCATATGTTTAAAGAAACGGAAGATGGGTTTATTCTTTTCTGTTAAGGTCCAGTCGAACCAGTTTATATCGTTATTCTGGCAATATGCATTGTTGTTTCCCTTTTGTGTTCGCCGTATTTCATCGCCGGCAGTAAACATGGGCACGCCTTGTGAAAGAAATAGTATGGTAGTAAAGTTTTTAATTTGTTTCTCTCTCAGTTTTTCAACCTCCGGATTATCGGTCGCTCCTTCAAAACCGCAATTCCAGCTCAGGTTTTCATTAATGCCGTCCCTGTTCTGCTCACCGTTTGCCAGATTATGCTTTTCGTTATACGAAACAAGGTCATTCAGCGTATAACCATCGTGGCAGGTGATGAAGTTTATACTGTTGATAGGCAGATGGCCGGTAGCCTGGTATATATCTGCGCTTCCGGTAATTCTGCATGCAACCTGGTTTATCATGCAGTATTCTCCTCTGACGAATCGCCGGATATCATCCCGGAATCGTCCGTTCCATTCCGCCCAGCGGTAACCGGGGAAATAGCCTATCTGATATAACCCGGCTGCATCCCATGCTTCAGCGATAATCTTGGTGTCGAGCATTGATTCGGATAATTCAATGTCCCATATAACCGTGGGATACGCCATGGGCTGGCCGTCTTCTCCGCGGGAAAGAATAGAGCCTTCATCAAACCGGAATCCGTCTATGTGCATTTCTTTTACCCAGAACTCAAGGCACTCGATGATGAATTTTTCTACGATTGGATGGTTGCAGTTTACGGTATTCCCGCAGCCGGAATAATCAAGATAAAACTGTTTGTTTTTTGGATTCAGGTGATAATAAATGCTGTTGTCAAATCCTTTAAAACTAAATGTGGGTCCCTGATGATTGCCTTCGTTGGTATGGTTGAAAACCACATCAAGGATCACTTCGATGCCTTCTCTGTGAAGGGCTTTTACCATATCGCGGAATTCATTAACATGGGCTCCTTCTTCGGGCGAAACACAATAAAGAGAGTCCGGCGCAAAAAAGCTTACCGTACTGTAGCCCCAGTAATTTGTCAGCGGAAGGCCGTCATCATTGGTTCGGAGAATGTCTTTATCGTCGAACTCAAAAACCGGGAGAAGTTCCACGGCGGTAATGCCAAGTTCTTTCAGATAGGGTATTTTTTCTATAAAGCCCCGGAATGTACCGGGATTTTTTACGCAGGAAGAGGCAGACCGGGTAAATCCGCAGACATGCATTTCGTAAATCACCTGCTCATTCATAGGTTTGTTTAGCGGAAGATCGTTTTCCCAGTCGTAATCGGATGTGTCTATAACCACGCTGCGCATGGAAGAAGAGAGATTATCTTCCGGGGTGCATGCCGTATTAATATTCCACAGGGTATTTGTATTTCCCTTGGCATAAGGGTCTATAAGAACTTTGTTCCTGTCGAACCGGTGCCCTATTGAAAGATTCCAGGGGCCGTCAACCCTGTAGGCATAATGTATGCCCGGATTCAATCCTTCAACAAACATATGCCAGAAGAAAAAGGTTTTATTCGATTTGGGGTCAAATTGTATAATCTGGAAGGGTTCAATGTCGTCGTACCCAATAAAGAGCAGCAGTTCAATGCCCGTGGCATGTCTTGAAAAAACAGAAAAATTTACGCCGCATTTTTCAACCGTTGCTCCCAAAGGATGCGCTTTACCTGTCTTGATTTTATATAGGGGTTTTTCCATAATTTTGTTTTTTGTTTAAATTAGCAATACGTTTTAAATAACAAATTTTTGTGTTTTTGTTCTCGGATAACAGTATGTTTGCAAAAACAGAAGTTTCAGTGAGTTTTTTAGTTTTGAAACAGAAATAATTATCAATAAAACCTGAAACTTATGCAAGCGCAAGTTAAGAAATTAGATTTTAATGACCTTTATCAGAACAAAAAAACATCTCGGCCAGCATTTTCTGAAAGACCGGAATATCGCTGAAAAAATTGTCAGGAGCCTTCAGCTATGCAATATCCGTGATGTGCTTGAAGTAGGCCCGGGAATGGGAATCCTTACCAGGTCGCTGTTAAAAAACGAAAAGATAAACCTGCTCCTGATAGAAATTGATAAAGAATCGGTGGATTATTTGAATGATAATTTCCCGACACTAAAAGGAAAAATAATACATAAGGATTTTCTGGAAGAAGATCTTCAAAACCAGTTTAATTCAAAGATCGCCATCATTGGGAATTTCCCTTATAATATTTCGAGCCAGATTTTTTTCAAGATTCTTGAAAATAAAAATATAGTATGGGAAGCGGTGGGGATGGTACAAAAGGAGGTTGCAGAAAGAATATGCGCCCGGCCCGGAAACAAGACCTATGGAATACTCAGCGTTTTTCTTCAGGCATATTATAAAATAGAATACTTATTCACAGTGAACGAAACGGTTTTTATTCCGCCACCCAATGTTAAATCTGCCGTCATCCGGCTTACAAGAAATGGCACGTCAACGCTTGAGTGTAATGAACTTTTATTTTTCCAGGTTGTAAAAACATCATTCAACCAGCGCAGAAAAATGCTGAGAAATTCCCTGAAAAGTTTATTGAATGAAACGGCAGCCACCGATGGCATTTTTGATAAAAGGCCGGAACAGCTTAGCGTTGATGAATTTGTTTATTTAACTAATCTTATTAGCCGGTAGTTTCATTCCGATTCTTCCGATTGATCGTAAACCGGCAACTCGATGATAAAGGATGTGCCTATATTTTCTTCAGTCTCAAAATAGATGGCGCCGTCGAGATTTTCGACAATGTTTTTTACAATACTCAGGCCCAGTCCCATTCCGCTGGTTTTTGTCGTAAAATTAGGCTCAAAAATTTTATGAATCATTTTTTTAGGAATACCGGAACCATTGTCTTTTACAACGATGGTAGCGACCGATTCCCGGACAGTCAGATGAATCTCGATAAAACCATTGCTGTCGTCAGGGATAGCCTGCACGGCATTTTTTAAAAGGTTGGTAAACACGCGCAGCATCTGCTCCCTGTCGGCAAAAATGAATACCTGCTCATTTCCGTGCATGTTGCAGTCAATGGCAATATTTTCCGTGCTTTTAAATAAATGCACGCTGCTGTTGATCACTTCTACGATGTCAATTTTTTCATTCGAGGGTTTGGGCATTTTGGCAAAATTCGAAAACTCCGTGGCAATGGCAGACAGGGTATCGATCTGTTCGATCAGCGTTTGGGTAACTTTTTCCATCACTTCTTCCTTATCCGGTTTTTTGTCTTTCCATACGCGGTGAAGATACTGAACGCTCAGCTTCATGGGCGTTAACGGGTTCTTTATTTCATGGGCGATCTGTTTCGCCATTTCCCTCCATGCGCTCTCTCTTTCCGATTTGGCAAGCAATGTGGCGCTATAGGCCAGCTCTTCGACCATGCGGTTATATTCTTTGATCAGGTTCCCGATCTCATCTTTTCCGCCGTATTCTATCTGTTCATTTTTCTTTCCCAGTGTTATTTCCCTGAGTTTTCTCTGGATGAGGCTCAGGGGTTGTGTAAGTTTATTCGTAATGAAAAGAGTGATTAAAATAGACAGCAGCACCAGCAATACATATATATTAACAATTGCCGCAACGAACGACGACAATTCTTTTGTCAGGGCTGTCTGCTTTGTAAAATACGGCAGATTCAGGTAAGCCAGCAGCCTGCCGTTGTTGTTTTTTAAAGGTACGTATGCTGATAAATAATATAATTCACCGATATTCTCCGTGTGAATATATTCCGCTTTTTTGTAGATCATCAGTTGCCGGAATGCATCAATATTGATTTTGGTTCCGATGAGTCCCTTTTCAAATATTTCCGGACGCGATGTGCCAAGAAGGTTTCCCCTTGAATCGTATAAATTAATATCTGTATAAAATACAGCAGACAGCCTTAACAGCATGGAATTTATCTGATCTCTCATCCGGGTGGTCAGTTCAAACTCGCCGCCAAGGTTATTCTCTAATTCTTTAACAACAGACTGTATTTTTTCCCGGATACTTTCATGGTTCTTATCGTTATACTGTATCAGGTTGTAATACACTGTTCCTCCGCCGATCAGGAACATCGAAAGCAGGAGCAATGCGGTCATCGAGAGCTGTATCCTGGCCTGCAGGTTAAATGTGTAACGCCGGAACCCCTGCGGAAAATTTGTGCCGAATAATATGATATTGGTAAGTATAAAAAAGAAAACGAAAATGTAAGACAGCGAGATCAAAACGTCAATAATTCTCAATTCGGGCCGGCTCAGAATAATGATATTATTCTTATCAATATTATAGATCAGGTGGCTGTAGCCGTCGAACCGCACAAAATTGAATTCATCGGATTTGGGATCGTAAGCTTCTGCGGTCAGGTTATAGCGATATGGGCCTATCTGCGACAACAACTGGTTGTTCCTGTATTTGGCATATGAATATTCACTGATGTTTGATTTTTTGTATAGTTTTTTATCCAACAGCAATTCGGGATATCCGAGTTCTTCCGTAACAAGTTTTGAAGCAAGTTCCACGTAAAGCGTAACCCGGAGGTTATATGCATAAATCTTATATTTCAGGACGCCTAAATAATTGATCCTTCCGTTGACATTATCTAAGAAGTAAAAGCTGGTTTTGGGTATCAGCACTCCGTATTTTTCAATAACATCGCCGAAAAAAGTATAGCAATGGCTCATTTTGTAATCAGGCTCTATAAAGAGGCTGTCCCGCACGCTGCATACATATATTTTCAGATTATACTTATTCCAGAATCCTTTAAAATATTCCTTCTGAATATAATTCTGAAGCTCTTTATGCGAGGAATGTGGAAAATGCAGAAAATTCTTCACGGTTTTATCTTCCCGGAGATCCGGACTGATTTCCTGCAACAGCAGTTCTGCAACGAGATCCCGTTCGTTAGCAAGGTTCACAACTACAACCTTCCGGATGTTTTTTTCTTTTTCATATGTGGAACTGATAATAAAAAATACAATATACGAAGAGGCGATAAGCATGATAAGAAGCAGCAGGTAATAATTGTACGGATAATTCTTATACCGGATAAATGCCAGCACCGAGATGATGATCAGCAAAAAAATCACCGGGTAAATACTTGAAATAAATGTGCCGGTCTGATAAAACACGGGGGATAAAACGGCTGTTGTGATTATAAAACAAAGCAACATCTGGCGCAGGCTCACCGCATTTTTCAGCAGCATGATCACTTTGTCCGCAACAATGATGAATGCAGCAAACAGAAATGCAATAATAAAAAAACCGATAACGCTGAATATACTGAGATCAAAAATCCTGTAAACTTCAAACGAAATGCTTGAATTGAAAATGAGGCTGTCGAAAAGATTATACTTAAAAACAAAGAGAAATTCAATAATAATAAGAGATACAGCCAGGAATGTGAACGCATGAATTTTCGATTTGTAAAGAAAGCGGGTTGAAAATTCTGCTTTATAAAAAAGATATGCCATTAAAAAAATAAACACCGAGTTGATGAGAAAATCTCCAAGGGAAGAGAAAAAGAATGACTGGGCATAATATTGCGGATCGAAAAGCTTAAACGAATAAAAGACAGCTGGCATCCTGAATTCAATCATCAGATAGCGGAGAATAAAGATCGAAACACCCAGCAGGATAAGCCATGGCCATGTTTTTTTCTTTTTTTCGGTAAGCAGCGTAAAAAATTTCAGCAGATAAAAAATAAGCAAGCTGATCCCGGAAAGATAAAACAGAACCGCTACATAACGCAACGGGTTATTTGCCAGTTTTTCGCCGGATGGGATTAGGGTAAAAAGAAAATTGTTGTTTACATCGGTTATCTCATATTTTGTGGCGGTAGTGTCAAGAGAAACCGTTACTGACGGCGGAAGATTGTAATCCCCGTGAAACTCATTTTTTAAAAATTCATTTTCATACTGGTATTTATGTTTAATCAGTATTAATCCGATGATAATCCTGTTACTGTCTGTTTTGTGAAGCACTTTATACCAGGCGTTCTGAAGGAATACGATCTTGTTGGAAAAGGTGGATCCGGAATATTTATTGATTACGGGTATTGAATTGTCCGACCAGAACTTGAGGCTGTCGTTTTCATAAATAAATGCAGCCAGGCCGTGTTCCTTGAGCAATCCCTTAAATTCCGGATACCTGTTTTTTATAAGATCCTTATAACTTTTATTCCTTGTCTGCTGGATCAGCGTATCTAAAAATGAATTCAGCCGGTCTTCTTTCTGAAAGAAAATGTGTTTGAAATTTTCTGTGTCAACAGCATAGTTACTTTTAGACGAATAGATGATTTTATCCAATACCATTCCGACCAAAAGAAGCAGGATAACCAGGGCCAAATAAACATGGATGCTATGGGGTTTAAAAAATTTCAATGATATGTTGTTCTCTGTTGTTTAAATTACGTTGCAAAATAAACTTTCCTGCTGCTTCAAAACAATAAAATTAGAATTTTTTAAGTTAAAAAAGAAAAATAACAAAATTACCGTGTTTTTTCATTTGAAAATTATTGTATTTTTGATTCAATTAAAAAAGCCTGTATTTTATGAGAAGATTTACCCGGAACCTGATATTTATTGTACTCTTTCTTGTTATTCAAATCCCTGCGTTTTCTCAGACCATTGAAGAACTCGAAAGTAAATTAGCAAATGCAGAAAAGGCAGAAAAGGCAGGCATCCTTAATAAACTTGCCTATCTGTACAGGAAAACCAATCCTGCAAAATGTATTGACTATGCAAATAAGGCTATTGAGCAGGCAAAAAGCATGGATAATAAAACCGATGAACTCTCGGGTTATCTATATGGCGGCTATGGGTACTATTTTTCCTATTCTTATGCAAAAGCTGCAGAATACTTTGAGAAATCGCTGAAAATTTCTGATGCCATAGGAAATAAAACGGGTTTGAATTCAATTTATTCAAATTTAGCAGATTGTTATCTCAGAACCTCCAAGTGTAATGATGCGGAAAAGTATTTTTTAAAAGGCCTGGCCCTGGTCGAGTCATCCGGGAACAAACCAGCGATAGCCGATTTTTATGAAAAAATAGGCCTTGCTAATTCCTGTAAAAAAGATTATAAAAAAGCGCTTGAATGGCTTAATAAATCGAAAGACATTTTTGAAAACCTGAACCAACAGGATGGTATGGCTGTGGTATACGATGATATAGGGTGTGTTTATCAAAATTATGGTAATTATAATGAGGCGATGAATTATCTGAACAAAGCGCTTGCCGCCGCACAAAAAGCAAATGCAAAAGACCTGATAAAAAAAATTAACATAGATATTGAGGCCATTAATAAAAACAAAGATGTAACATCGAATGCACTTACCCAGCACGAAAAGGATGAGAAGCAAAAAAAGGAAGCAATGCTTAAAGAAAAGCAGGAAGAACTTATGAAAAATAAATTTGCCATCAGTGAAAAAGAGCAACAATTAAACCAGAAAGACGAAATAATAGTTCAAAAGGAGCAGGAATCGCAGGAAGACAAAAAGCAGATTTCTACGTTAGACAAAGAAAAAAAGAAAACACAGGCAGAGCTTGAAAAAGAAAGAATTGAATCTGAAAGGCAGCGGGAGCTCGTCCAAAAAAAGCAGCAACTGATTATACTTTTTATTTCCCTGCTTGGAGTGATCCTTGCTTCCTCGTTGCTTTTGTGGAGACAGTTTCGTCTTACCCGGAAAGCCTATAAAAAACTGTATGTGCAGAACGAAGAGATAAAGCGCCAGAAAACCCGGATAGAAGAGCAGGCCGCAGAATTGAAAAAATTATCAATTGTTGCCAGCAAAACCGACAATGCCGTGATGATAATGGATGCAGAAGGTAATTTTGAATGGATCAATGAAAGTTTTAAAAGGATTTACGGTTACACGATAGAAGATTTTAAAAAGCAAAACTGCAATAATATCAAAAAGCTCAGCCTGCAAATAGATATTAAAAATATAGTGGAGGCCTGTGTCAGGGATAAAAAGACTGTGACCTATGAAACGCCTACTAATACAGGCTTCGGTTATAAAGTATGGTCGCAGACAAACCTTACGCCCATTTTAAATGAAAACGGCGAAGTCATAAAAATTGTGGCTATTGACTCTGATATCACCAAGATAAAAAACGCGGAAGAAGAGATACGGGCCAAGAATATTGAACTTGAAGATAAAAATTTGCTTATTACAGACAGCATCAATTATGCCAAAACAATTCAGGAAGCCATTCTTCCATCTAAAAAAATTATGCAGGCCTATTTCCCCGAATACTTTATTTATTACAAACCCCGTGATATTGTCAGCGGCGATTTCTACTGGTTCGGCGAACTGAATTCCAAAATCTACATTGCTACCGTGGATTGTACCGGGCATGGCGTACCCGGCGGTTTTATGTCTATGATCGGCCACGCATTGCTTAACGAGATAATCCTTGAAAAGAAAATAGCGCTTCCTTCGGATATCTTAAATGAATTAAACAGCAAGGTGATTACCGTGCTCCATAAAGACTCTAATATCATCACCCACCAGGAAGACGGCATGGACATTACGGTGTGCTGCATAGACAGGAAAAACCGGGAGATACAATTTTCGCTTGCCAATCATACCGCATATCTTATCGGAGAAAAAGAAACCATTACCGTTGAAGGCGACATGTATTCCATTGGTGAAATCCTGACGCAACGATTCGCCCATAAATATTTGAACCAGGTATTCAGATACGCTCCGGGCACAATATTATTCATGTTCTCCGACGGATTTAAAGACCAGTTTGGAGGTACAGATAAAAGAAAATATTCTTCAGACAGATTTTTTGAATTACTAAAGAAAAACAGCAGCATCCCTATAGAGAGTATTCCTGAAAAACTGAGTGCGGAATTTGAAACGTGGAAAACAGGGGAAGATCAGGTTGACGATGTGCTTGTGGTGGGGATAAAATTGTAATAACTACATTTCGCCCAGTTCGAAATTTACTTTAATCAGTCTGGCAAATCGTTCGCCGGTAAGTTGCATGTCTTTATCGTCTCTTCTGTAACGCCAGCGAATCGTGACATTCACTTTGTTTGCCATATATTCTAATAAAAGTAAAATTTTTGTGATTTGTTTTGAAGAACTTGTATTAATGTAATCTAATTCGAAATCAAAATAAATATCTTTTTGGGGAGAGTCAGAAAAATAACTTATCCACTCAACTACAGGCTGGTAAAATTTATTGGCATTCTCCGGAAGCGATCTTTTAGCGATTTTGTAGATATTGTTGATCGGGTCAAAAATAACTTCAGGAGTATCCTTGGTTGCTTCTATAATCAGTGATTCCATATTTTTCCTTAAGTTATATACTATAACTTTTATAAAAAAACAATCCCGCAAATTAAAACAATATCTTTTAAAAGATAAAATTTTAAATGGAAATTTAATGCCAACTTCCAAAATTAAGTAAAAATAATGAGTATTTTCAATCCCGGAAAAATAATTCATATTTTTTTTGAGATTAACGGCGGGAAATGTAAATTTACCATCTTAATAAAAAAACGAAATGATTCTGATTTCAAAATACCTGCAAAAAATGATACATTTTAAATTACTGTTTTTTATCGGCATATTATTGCTTCATTGGATACCGGCTTTCCCTCAGACGCAACAATTAAAAGAAGTAGCGTCTACACAGGCCGTTATACTCAGGATTAAGGGAACCGTATTAACAGACAATCAGAAACTGAAAGACGCAACCATTACTTTGCTGCAGGATAATAAAAAAATTAAAACCGTAACTTCCAACAAAGAAGGCCTGTTCACACTTGACCTCGAATTGCAGAAAGAATTTGTTATCGAAATTTCAAAAAAGGGGTTTGTAACGCAAAAATTAAAAATTTCCACATTAGTTCCTGAAAAGCAGGTCAAAGGAGATACATGGTGGTCATGCAAGCTGACGGTTAACCTCTTTGATATGCTTGAGGGACTGAATACAGAGGCCTTAAATAATCCCGTACTGCAAGTGAAATATTTTCCTGACAAAGACGATTTTAAGATTGATGATATCTACTCGAAAAATGTAAAGGGAAAAATTGATGAAACGATTAAGCAGGTCAATACCCTGAAAAAACAGGTTTTTGACAAATACTTAAAAGACGCCGACAAATTAATTGCTGAAAAAAAATATGAAGAGGCCTGGCTGTTATATTCAAGGGCGAAAAATTTATTACCCAAAGAAACTGCCGCCAATGAGAAAATTGAAAAGGTCAGGAAAAATATAAAAGTAACTGCAGACAAAGGGTATTCCGTAGCGATTGAAAAAGCTAAAAAATTCCAGGCTGAAAAAAATATTGAATCTGCCCGTAACTATTACGAGATTGCCCTGCTCTATAAAGAAAACGATGAAACTGCATTAACCGGTTTGGAAAATCTTGAACCGGGAAAAATCACGGCAACAACCGATAACTCAGATAATGAAACCAAATTAGACAAAAGTAGCGAAGAAAATATTATCAGGAAAATCGACACATATAAAAAGCAGCTTAAGGTAATGGAAAAAGAAAACAACAGGCGGTCTGTTGCTGCAATTCTGGATAGTATCGGAAATCTATACCGGATGCAAAGCGCCCACGAAGACGCTGTGAAATACTATAGCGATGCGATTAAAGTGAAAGAAGAACTCGGCGATAAAAAAGATGTGGCCAAAATATTAGGGAAAGAAGCAAAAGTATATATGGAAATGGGGCAATATGATAAAACCCTTGAAAGCTATGAAAAGGCCCTGAAAATAAGCGAAGAGTCGAACGACAAAACAGAGGTAGCCAATATTCTGGGCAACATGGCAAATATTTACGGCTATACCTACCGTACAGATGATGCCCTAAAAGCATATGAAAAATTAGTTGCCGTTAAAAGCGATTTGGGCGATAACAAAGGCGCTTCGGATGCCTTAAGCAATATCGGGGATATTTATCTTGCCAAGCAAAATGCAGATAAAGCAATAGAAAACTACTCTAAGTCTTTGAAAATGGATGTTGACGCCAAAGACAAAAAGGGTCAGGCCGCTAATTATAACAATCTTGGTATAGCATTTCATAAAAAAGGAGATTATAAAAAATCAGTCGAAAATCATGAAAAAGCGCTGGCTCTTTTCCATGAATTAAACGACCAGGTCGGCATTTCAAAAACCTATAACAATATCGGGAATAATTATTATAAAATGAAAGAGTTTCCTAAGGCTTTTGATTACTATGACAAGGCTCTGAAGATCACCCGCGACCAGAAAGATGAGAAGGGAGAAGTGTCTGCTTTATACAATATCGGCAATATGTATAAAGAACAAAAACAATTTAACAAAGCTCTCGAAAATTATAATAAAAGCATTGAACTTGCTAAAAAAATCAGTTACCAGGATGCGCTTGGAAAGAACTACCGGTCTATGTCGTCTGTTTACTATGAATTAAAAGATTTTCAGAAAGCGTACGACCATTTTAAATTTTATGTGGATGCCAAATTTGTTGAAGACGAAGACGAGCAGTTATCCGAAGTGCAGACTAAAATGGAAAGCGATCTGGAAATCCAGAAATTAAGGACCAAACTTTCAAAGCAGGAGTTTGTTTCAAAACTCAAAGATGAAAAAGCCAGGAAAGATATTGAACTCCGCGATATGGAACTTCAGAAAAAAGATGCTGAAGTTAAAAAACAAAGAATACTTATTTTCTCATTCGTTGCAGGATTTGTAATTATTGCCTTCTTCCTCATCATGATCTTCAGGCAGTATAAACAGATTAAAAAAGCGAACAAACTCCTTGCCCGCCAGAACGAAGAGATCATGCAGCAGAAAGAAGAGATCGAAGCGCAAAGAGATCAGCTCGAACTTCAAAATATTGAACTCGAAAAACTTTCTATCGTTGCCCGCGAAACAGACAATGCCGTCATGATCATGGATGGAAAAGGAAAATTCGAATGGGTGAATGCCGGGTTTGTACGCCTGTTCGGGATTAACCTTGAACAGCTTATTTCTGAAAAAGGCGACAATTTCCTTGATACCAGCGCAAGCCCCGATGCAAAAGATTTTTTCCAGTCGTGCCTCGAAGATAAAATCACAGTCGCATATGATACCTTTACCTTTGATGCCAAAGGCCAGAAAATATGGACGCAGACAACGCTCACTCCCATTGTCGGCGCTGAAGGAGAAATCATAAAACTCGTTGCAATAGATTCCAATATCACCCAGATAAAAATTGCCGAAGAGGAAATCAAACAACAAAACGAAGAAATCAAGGCGCAGAGCGAACTACTCAAGGAAGCCTACAAGCAGCTTGAGAAAAAGAATGTACAGATCATGGACAGCATCAATTATGCAAAACGAATCCAGGAAGCGATCCTTCCGCGTTTCAGCCTGATCAAACAATATCTGCCTGAATCCTTTGTGCTTTTCAAACCGAAAGATGTGGTCAGCGGCGATTTCTACTGGTTCTCGCACCAGGATGAAAAAATATTCATTGCAGCCGTTGACTGCACCGGGCATGGCGTGCCGGGCGCTTTCATGAGCATGATAGGCAATACCCTGATGAATGAGATTGTAAATAAAAAGCGCATTTTCAAACCTTCGGAAATTTTACTGGAACTCAATAAGGGAATATCTTTTTCTCTTACCCAGGGAAAAGAAGGCGAAGACACGCAGGACGACGGTATGGACATTTCTGTTTGTTGTATAGAAAAGAATAAAAAAGAAGCTACCCTGGCGCTCGCCGGCCACTCTGCATACGTTGTGAAAAACGGAACCATAGAAACCATTGAAGGAGATATTTACTCTATTGGCGGGATGTTTTCAGATAATGCCAATGTGCAATATACCGATCATACAATTAAAATTGACGGCGATCTCTCGATTTATATGAATTCCGACGGTTACCAGGACCAGTTTGGAGGGGCCGACAATAAAAAATTCATGGCAAGCCGCGTAAGCAAAATGCTCCTCGAAAACCGGGCTCTCGATATGGAAGACCAGCGAAAACTCCTTGATGCAACCATCGAAGAATGGAAAGGCCCGAGAAAACAATTAGACGACATTCTCGTAATCGGTATCCGGTTAAATCCTGACAATTTGGTTGGTTGATTTTTTAACATTTTGCAATCAGTGAATCGGTAATCGGTAATCGGTAGTTTCGCCCGTCATTACGAAGAAGCGAAGCGACTGAAGTAATCTTTTTAAGCTAAGGCTGCTTCTCCCGCTGTCGCTCGTTTATTCGCTTTGCTCATGAGAACGCTACGCTAAGTTGCAACGAGTGACACTTACAGTTTTATAACGACCGCTAGCCAGCCATGCCGAACATTCAAAGGTTAATTGTTTTTTTTCGAAAAATAGTTGTAAATTTATGATACTATTTTTTTTAATTTTTATTTATACTTCTTGCACTCATAACAGGCAGGATTCGGATAATAATAAAAATGAATCAATCCCGACGCAATCGGGACAAAATGAAGATACTCTCTGGTGGACAAAAGAGGCGAAAAATATGGTTAATAGCCAAATAATATCAAGAGGAATTAAAGATAAAAATGTAATAAAAGTTATGAAAAATACCCCTCGCCATCTTTTTATTCAGAAAAACTTAATCAAAGAAGCGTATGATGACGGACCTTTGCCAATTGGTGAAGGACAAACCATTTCACAGCCATATATAGTAGCCATAATGACAGAATTATTAGAATTAAAAGGCAATGAAAAAGTTTTAGAAATCGGCACTGGCTCGGGTTATCAAGCGGCTGTCCTATCTCAATTAGTTGATACCTGCTATACTATAGAATTATTAAAAATTTTAGCAGATAGTGCTAGTGCTCGATTAAAACGACTCGGCTATAATAATGTAGTAGCAAAATGTGACGACGGATATAAGGGTTGGACAGAACATGCACCATTTGATTGCATAATAATTACTGCTGCACCCGAAGAAATTCCAAAAAACCTTGTTGAACAATTAAAAATTGACGGTAGAATGGTTGTTCCTGTCGGAAAATACTATCAGGATTTATTATTAATTACAAAGACAGAAAAAGGGATCACAAAGGAAGATATTATCCCTGTCCGCTTTGTCCCTATGGTGAAACCGGAATGATTTGACCTTAGTAATTTATCCGAAAAGCAATCAGGTTTACGAATACGTATAAAAAAAATCAAAATCAAAATTATACCTTACGCTGCATAAATTTCCGCATTTATATTTTGAAAAAATTGAAATTTTAATGTCAACAGATTTTTTAAATCGGCATTATATTTCAGGTTGATATTTTGAAAAAATCCTGTTATAGCATTATGGAAT
>JACREX010000216.1 GCA_016212695.1 Bacteroidia bacterium | reverse complement strand
GATGAAACTAACAGAAATAAAAAAAATAAAAATCAATGATCAATGGTATTTGTCCGAAGCAACAAAAGCAACAGTTGACTTGTTAGAAAAACTCAAAATCACAAACCTATTCCCTAAAATAGGAAGTTAGGGATTAAATTTTAACGCCCATCGCGTAAACATCATCAATCTGTTCATGCTGACTTTCCAATCCATGAATATATTTTTGCTGAAAGGAAATATGGATGTTGTTTAGTGACAATTATTATCCAAAATACATAAAATGATTTCAATACTCTGATCTATAGGGATCATATTTTGGACATGCAATGATAATCTTTTTCCGTTTCTTCTTTACCTTCTGATCTTGATTAAAAAGATAATTTAATGTGATTTCATTAGCGCCTCCTGTGCTGGTTTTAAGGTGGGAAATCGTAAGATCATATGAATATACTAAAGTTATTTTTTCGCTGTAATAACCAAACATAAAAATAATGGCATCATTATTCGGATACCCTTTATAAGATTTGAAAATGGGTAATCCCCTATACCATAATCCAATCAATATTGGTTGATGTATCCAGAGCCCCCCTATATCTAACTGATCGAATTTTGCCTGGGCTTTATACAGAAACATAGCGCTGTAACTGTTTTCTTTGTATTTGGCATTGTCTCCTTTTTCATATCTTTTGTATCCGCCAAAAATTTTATATGTCATAGGCAGATCACTTTTTCCTGTTTCATAAAATGATTGGTTGGGTGTAGCAAGATGGTCAATGGCAAACCCACCCCAGGCTGTTTTGTATTCCACGAGCAGAGAGGATGCAAAGTCAACATATCCGATTTTTTCCATAGTGGGTACTTCTGTAGTATAGGGATTAATACCGGTTAATGATAATTGATCTCCAAATACTAATTTGGAAAAATCCAGAGATCTTGATTGATAATAAACCTGCAGACCCGGCCGGAAAGACCAAACTCTATTTATAGTCAAGTGATAGGCATACTGTAGTGCAATATCTTTTGTTGTGAGGTTACCAACCCCGGCTTTGTCATGGAGAAAGAAAATGCCCAGCCCGCTTTTGAACCTTGCAAAATAGTGGTCTGCCGAAAATGCATACGTAACGAATTCCTTTTGCACACTGGGCCATTGATTCCGGTATAAAAGACTAGCCCTGCTTCCATCAGTAAAACCAGCAAAAGAGGGTGCCATGTAATAGGATGAAAAGAAAAACTGAGATACCTGCTGGTCCTGTGAATAAAGCTTTCCGCCAGTCATCAGTATGATTAATATAATTATAGTTCTTTTCATTTTAACGTATTAATGTAACGCCACCAATCTGGTTTATAATTTTACCGTTTGCACATTTGGCCGTGACCTTCCAGATATATACATCAGGCTGAGCGAGTGTTCCCCTGTAATACCCGTCCCAACCAATTTTTATATCATCGCTTGCAAATATTAATTCACCCCAGCGGTTAAAAATTTCAAGATGGTATTCCACTATATTTTTAAAAACAGGATGAAAAATATCATTGGATGTTTCAGCAATTTCCGGAATATAAAATCCTCCATTCGCCGCCAGAGGATTTGGAGTAAAAGCATTTGGGAAAATCAATTCGCAACTGGAAATAACCTGCACTGCTTTTTCCTCAGTCATGGTATCAAGGCATCCGTTCTCGGATCGAACAATTAAAGTAATATTGAAATTGCCTTCCTTTGTATATAAATGGTTCGGTTCAAATTCAGCAGAGCTTGCTCCGTCTCCAAAAAACCAGATATACGAACTGCCATTATCTGACAGATTGTGACAGTGTAAATAATCATCCGGCAGTTCCAAAACAGGTGGCGAAACTCTGAAGAATGCAGTAGGTTTTTCATATACTGTCACCGTATGTTCCCTGGAAATATCTTGTCCTGCTATATTCCCGGCAGTAAGTTGCACCGTATATACACCCGGCACCATATAAGTATAGGTAGGGGTTGTGTCATTGGAAGAACCTCCGTCGCCAAAGTCCCATTCATACCAGGTAGCGCCCGATGATTTATTTATAAATGTAACCTTCAGGGGAGCACATCCTGCAAAAGAAGAATCATAACTGGCAACAGGTGTAGTGGCAGCAATCCGGATACTGTGTATCACCGTGTCGGTGCAATGGATTGATGAAACGGTAAGGATTATAAGATATTCTCCCCATGTACTATAGTTATGTGTTCCGGGCTGTAAATTGTTTGAGATATTTCCATCCCCGAAGTCCCAGTGATAAGTCCAGATATTTCCGGAAGTCAGGTTATTCAGGGTTACGGTTGTGTTAGGATAATACTGAAATGATGGTGTTGCGGAAAAATTGGCTTGGGGTGTTGCATAAACCTGAACACTTCCGGCAAAAGTATCCCTGCATCCAAAATTGGATTCAGATATTAATTGCACCGGGAAAGTAAGATCGTTATATCCGTTGTTAATATATGTATGTGTGGATGATTCAAGACCCGATACAGCGCCATCTCCGAATGTCCAGTTGTAAGTCATTACATTTTCAGAAAGATTTTCAAACTGTACAGTCAGGGGACTGCAACCGGTTGAATTAACGGGATTAAATTCTACATGGACCTGGGGATAAATTGTAATAGTTTGAGATAAAGTGTCTTTACAATGAAAATTATTTTCAGTTATTAGAGTTACTGTGAAAGAATGTGGCACTGTATCTGTGTGTTGATAGGTGTACGATGATATAGCTTGTGAGGTTGTATCTGTATTTCCATCCCCAAAATTCCAGTAATACCAGGTAGCACCTTGTGTATTATCACTAATAGACATATTGTAAGGAGAACATCCTGAGTTATCGGATATAATTATGCCGGCATTTGGTTTTGGATGAACCGTGACAAGTAAACTAAAGGTGTCCTTGCATGAATAAGAAGAAGTGGTAATTAGCCGTGCAAGAAAGACAGAATCAGCGAATCCGGTATTATAGTAAATGTGTGACGGGTTTGTCCCTGTAGATGTGTTGCCATCTCCAAACAGCCATTCATTACCGGCATTACCGGCAGAAAGGTTTGTAAATTGAATGTTAAGAGGTGAACATCCGGCCGTGTCGGATATAAAGCTGGCATTTACTTCAGGAAATACAGTTATTGATTCAATGATCGTGTCAGTACATCCAAAGAAATTACTCAGGATAAGGATTAATGTATGGCTGCTTATGTTTCCTGATTCATTACTGTAAATATGTGCGACTATTCCTGTTGAAATGGTATCAGTGTTCCCGTCGCCAAAATTCCAATTATAGGATGTTGCTCCAATGGAATTATTGGTAATGGCAAGATGAAAATCAGAACATCCTGATGTGTTGTTCAGTGAAATAAGACCATGGGGCTGCGGATGAACTGTGATTGTGTGAATATCGGAGGTATCTTTACATCCGAAAGGCGACTCCGCAACTAAGTAAACAGGGAAATCAATATCATCTGTTTGATTATTAATAAAGGTATGGGAAGGATTTTGGTTTGTTGAAAATGAGGTGTCACCAAAATTCCAATAATACATGGATGCATATTGCGACTCATTCTCAAATATAACATGGTAAGGCGAGCATCCTGTTGAATCGGAACTGAAATTTGCAATAACAACCGGGTAAAGATTCACAGAATGAGTGGCTGTGGATGAGCAACCGTTTGCATTAACCGCTGTGAGTGAAATACCGTAAGTGATTTGGCCGGGTGTGGTATTGTAGTAGGTATGGTTCAGTGCAACCGACAGGGTAGTGTCTGTTTCACCATCTCCAAAATCCCAGTAAAAATCAGTAGCTCCTGATGATAAATTGGTCAATGTTGCATGGAGCGGCGAACACTCAAACGGAGGATTCACTGAAAACAAAACAGTTGGTGATGGATGTATTGTGATCTGGTAATAGGCAGTATCTATGCAGCCGTTGAAGGAGGTAGCAATGAGTGAAAGCGTATAATTAGTGTCATTGTTTCCGTAATTCACATAAACATGTTGTACTTCGCTTCCCCCGGATACATATGAATTATCACCAAAGTTCCAGTAGTAGCTCATGGCTTCCGGCGAACAGATAAAAACAGCCAGCCCCGGGTGACATAAGGAATCATCAGGACTAGTGATAGAATATACAGGATTTGCATTTACAGTAACATATTTAATTATTGAATCTTTACAACCATTAGTTGAAATAGCTGTAAGTTGTATAGGATAATATTGTGTTCCTGTTGTTGTATTGATAAATATGTATGTAGGGTTTAACTGATTTAAAATGATAACAGAATCATTAAAAATCCAATTGTAAGATGCCGCGCCGGTTGAGTTATTGAGCGTAGAAACCAATGCAGGGCTGCAACTAGCGGAAGGATAAAAAATAAACTGCGCATCAGGAGAAGGATGAATAATTACAGGGTTAGTTGCGGAATCAACGCAACCAAATGCAGTGGTGATTATAAGTTTAACAGAAAAACTTGTATCGGCGGAGCCGTTGTTGTAAAATACGTGAGTCGGGTTTGCATCCGTAGAAATATTTCCTTCGCCAAAATGCCATTCGTATATATTACCCTGCATAATGTCAGTTGTGAAATGGATAACTAACGGAGAACATCCTTCTGCGGGAAAAGCAGTGAAAGTGGGGTGAGGGTATGGAGCCGCAATTTGAACATAGGTATCCGAACAATGGGAAGTGGAAATTGTCAGGCTTATAGAAATGGAGTCACCCGAAGTATAAATGTGAGTGGGGTTCTGCAAAGTACTGGAAAATCCATCTCCAAAATTCCATGACCAACTAATGAGCGTATCATTTTCAACGGATGATTGATCTATAAATGTTACCTGGTCATTTATACAAAAATTTCCTACTATGAAGTATGAAACAGGGGTGGGATGAATTGAAATTTGTTCTTCCTTACTGCTTATACATCCATTTTGATCAGTAAGGGTAAGACTTACTGTGAATACTGTAATAGAATCATAAAGTTGGGCAGGAGGATTTTGCAGGGAACTTGTCTGGCCATTTCCAAAATTCCATTGCCAACTGATCGCTGCTGATGAAAGATTGGTAAAATACACCGAATCCATGAGACAATTTGGAGAAGATGAGAAGTCAACAAACGGACCAATGAGTACCTGGATGGATTGTGTTACACTGTCTTTGCAACCTAATGAAGAGGTAATAACCAAAGTTATACCGGAAGTGCCGGGAATAGAAAATTCATATTCTGCCTGAGGACCGCTGGCTGTATTGCCCGATTCAAAATACCATTCCCATGATATAATACTGTCGTTATTTACTAAGGAAGCGTCAATGAAAGAAGTTGTGGTTTGAATACATACAGGATTGGTGAAAGTAAAGCCAGCCTGCGGTTTTTCTCCGAAGAAAACGGTAAGGGTATCGCTTTCAGGCAAACAATTTCCATTATTGACAGATGTCAGGACGATGTTGACTGAACCAAGCGCAGGGTCGCCATATCCGATATTATAGGTAGTTGACAGATTTCCCGAATTACCAAAAGTACCGTTTCCTGATGTGCTCCATATTCCCTGTGATGCCCCCCCTGTCACTGTCCCGTTTAGATCAATGAAGGGAACATTCACGCATAAATGCTGGTCTGCACCTGCATTTACAACCGGCGCCGGTGTAAAGAAAACACAAACTGTGTCACGTTTCTGCTGGCAGGTTTGTGTAGTAATAAGTATGAAATCAATATATGGATTTATTAAATCAGCTATGGATGGCAGATAAGTGGTTGACAATAAATCGTTACCCGGCGAAAAGATTCCGGAACCGTTCACCGGAACCCAGAGTATCCCTGAAGTACCGCTCAGAAAGCTGCCATTTAATAATATATTTGGATTATTTCTGCATATACTGAAGTCCGCTCCGGCATATACAACGGGTGGATCAGCAATGTAAATAAACATAGTATCTGTTTCTTGCAAACAGAGTCCGTTATCGGCAGAAGTAAGAATCAACCGGATACTGCCTGCAATAGTATCAGAAGGGCTCAGCAGATAAATTCCGTTTAGAGCAGATGAATCCGGGAAAAAACTTCCGGTACCGTTTGTTGACCAGAAACCGGTTTGAGTCGGGCCTGAAATAATCCCGGAAAGATTCACGCTCATGATACCTGAACAGATATATTTATCTTCTCCGGCATTAACAACAGGTGCAGGAGTGAAGAGCCTGCGAACAGTATCAATATCCGGGGGACAACTGCCATTCATTACAGAAATACAATACAGATTTACACTGCCGGAGACTTGGTCGGCAGGACCCGGGTTATATTGAGGATTCAACACAGATGCTGATGGTATAAACTGTCCGTCTCCACTAGTGATCCATTGAATCCCGCCTGCATTCAAAACACTTCCGTTTAAGACGCTTATTCCGTTATTTGCACAAAGGGTGTCATCCAAACCGGCATCAACAACCGGCAGGAGTTGGAAGTTTACAATAAGGTTATCCTGGTCACCCGGGCAGTTCCCGTTGTTGGTTGATAATAAGATAAAGGTCACCTGGCCGGAAATAAGGTCAGCCGGAGAGGGCTGATAGGCAGAAATCAGGGATGTTTCCGGAAGTATGAAATTTCCTGTTCCATCAGAAGTACTCCATATCACAGTCCCTGCTCCCCCTGAAATGAATCCGTTCAGAGTAATTGACTGATTCATGCAAACCTGTATGTCAGTACCGGCATTCACATCAGGATTTTGAATGATCATTGCAGTAATAGTATCCCGGGCAGGACTGCAATTGGCATTATTGGTCGTACTAAGAATAATCTGAACTGTTCCGGCTGCAATGTCAGAAACTCCAGGGTTATAGGTTACCGAAAGAGAGGTATTGTCAGGAACAAAAGAACCGCTTCCTGAAGTGGTCCACACAACCGGAGCAGCCCAGGAACTAACTGTACCGTTTAATTGGATAGCCGGGTTCGTGTTACACACATACAAGTCATTTCCCGCATCCGCAAATGGAGATGGAGTAATGGTAACCTGAATGGCATCAAAAAGTGAGACACAGGCATCTGTTGTGGTCAGGGTTAGTGTGATATTTCCGGTGCTTGTATCTGCTGCGCTGAAATAATAGGCAGCATTCAGTGAAGTCGGACCCGGAATAAAATTACCTGAGCCGGAACTTGTCCAGATGCCTGTCCCTGATCCTCCGGTAACAAGCCCATTTAATAAAACAGGATTATTGGCGCATACAACCTGATCGTTGCCTGCATTTATTGTCGGTACCGGGGTAATCAGAATATGCATGCTGTCAGAAACCGGCAGACAGTTGCCGTTGTTTGCAGAAGTAAGAATAAGGGTAAAGTGGCCATTTGCCGTATCTGAAGCGCTTAAATTATAAGTTGCATTCAGGGTAGTGGAACTTGGTGAAAAAATACCGGAACCTGAAGAAGTCCATAGACCCGAAGTTGCGCCTCCGCTTATGTTTCCGGTTAATGAAACTGACATGACTCCGGTACAAATTATTTGATCAACACCAGCTTCAACAACCGGAGCCGGGCTGAATACAACATTCATATTGTCTGACACAAAATCACAACCATTGGTAGCAGTGAATGTAAAAACAAGCATCCCCGCATTTAAGTCTTCCTGGCTGGGCATATAAGTTGTGTTAGTAAAGCCAGTACCCGGATTGAAAACTCCACTCCCATTCACAGTCCAGAAACCGGCAGCGGCACTATTGATTACTGTTGCTGCAAGAGTAACAAGGGGATTATTCTTGCAAACAATCTGGTTAGGCCCGGCATCAACGATAGGTGGAGGTGTAATAGTAAGCACCACAACGTCGGAAGCAGGAAGGCAATTATTATCGAATGTGGTAAAAATGATTATGATGTTGCCATTTGCAATATCTGTAACACTGGGAACATAGGTGACATTGGCCGCTGTGTGCGATGGAAGAAACAATCCGGTACCATTGGGTGTAGTCCAGATTCCTGTTCCGCTGCCTCCTGTTATCACGGCAGAAAGAGAGGCAGATAAACCGGCGCAAATGCTTGTATCTCCCATTATCGTTACAGTAGGTGAGTTAATAAATTCAATGGTGGCTATATCGGTAACAGGCAGGCAGTTTCCATTGTTGGTAGAGGTGAGTGTCAGGGTAATTAATCCTATAGCTGTATCTCCGCTTGACGGAAAATAATTTGTCTGAAGATATTGCGATGATGGATAAAACTGTCCGCTGCCTGAACTGCTCCATGTTCCGGTCGCACTTCCTCCGGAAACACTTCCTGATAACTGAACCTGGTCAACCGTTGCACAAAGAACCTGGTCAGGACCGGCATATATGTATGGGGCAGGGGTAATAGTAATGATAAGACTATCTGTAATAGAAGCGCAGCCATTGAAAGCATTTAATAAAATAGTGACAGTCCCGTTTGTTGTATCCTGAATGCCCGGATAATAAATAACTGTAGGAGATAGACTGTCCGGAGAAAAACTGCCATCTCCTGTCGTTTCCCAATAGAACCCTGATACATTTTGAATAGCGCCGGGAAGCGCCGTAATTGCATTGTTTGCACAAACAGTCTGGTCAGATCCGGCGCTGGCAACAGGAGCCGGAACAAAAGTAAGCAACATGGTGTCTCTTTCAGGTAAGCAATTGCCATTATTTGCAGAGGTTAAAACAAGTGTAGTGGTTCCGTTAAGTAAATCATTGCTTCCGGGAGTGTAAAAAGAATTTAAGGTATTAGCCGAAGGAGAAAAAGTCCCATTTCCCGAAGTACTCCATGTTCCATCATAAGTTCCACCGTTAACAAGCCCATTAAGATTTATTCCGGTTGTGTTGGTACAAAGAACGGTATCGAAACCGGCAAAAACATAAGGGGCTGGTGTGATTATTACATTAACCTGATCCTGTACGGGGAGGCAATTCCCATTCCCTGTTGTAGTGACGCTGATTGAAACAAAACCTGATGAGGTGTCGCCGGAACTGGGATAATAAACAGGATTCACCTGTGTATTACCGGGAGAAAAAATACCGGTTCCCGATGAACTCCACTGTACACCTGTACTTACTGTATAGGAAGCGTTCAAAGGAACAGCAGCATTATTGGCGCACACTGTTATATCAGGGACTGCAACTAATGTTGGTGAAGGAGTATAATTAACAATAAGGATATCAGATACAGGGAAACAGGAACCATTATTTGTAGAGGTGAGGGAAATGCTGATATTTCCAGCCAGGGTATCTGCCGGCGACGAAATATAAGATGCGTTAAGCGATGTATCAGAAGGGGAAAAAGTTCCAGAGCCTGTTGTTGACCAAATCCCGTTAGTTGTCGGTCCTGTTACAGTACCTGCAAGAGTTCCGATAGAATTGTTAGAGCATAGCGTCAGATCAGGTCCGGCATTAACCACTGGCGCCGGTAGTATTATAATAAGTGCGAAATCTGTCTTGGGAAGACAAACACCATTTCCAATTGTGGTTAAGCCAAGAATAACTGCGCCATTACTAATGTCAACTGCACTTGGAGTGTAAGTGGCATTTAATGAGGTATTGCCTGGAGAAAAGCTCCCTGAACCCGATGAATACCAGATGGCTCCACCTGCAAGACTATATGAACCATTTAAAGATACCAACGAATTATTGGCACACACTGTCTGGTTGCTTCCTGCATCCACTATAGGCTCCGGAATAATATTAATGGTCATTTGGTCACTCACAGGTAAACAATTACCATTTCCGGTAGTTGTAAGAGTTAAGCTTGCTGAACCAATTGTAATTTCATTAGAAGAGGGAGTATAAACAGCATTAAGCGTACTGCTGTTCGGAGAGAAAGTTCCGGTACCGCCAGACCATTGTCCTCCGGTAGCAAGCGTTACGGAGCCGCTTAAAGATGCGCTGAGATTATTGGTGCATACTGTAATGTTCGGTCCTGCTGAAACAGTAGGCGCCAGTGTAAAGTTGATAGTTAAATCATCTATATCTGAGGGACATCCGAAATTTCCGGTTGTAGTAAGAACCAGGGTTAGGGAGCCACTTGAAATTTCAGAAGCAGTAGGAATGTAAGTGGCATTCAGCGTTGAATCATTCGGGGTAAAAGTTCCGCTACCCCCGCTCCAAATCCCCCCTGTTGCTATGTCAACACTTCCATTTAAAGATACATTTGGATTATTGGCACATATACTTTGATCCAAGCCGGCATGTGCAGTAATGGGCAGGGTTTGTTCTGTTACGACTACTGTGTCATAGACATTCGGGCATTGAGTTCTGTCTCCCACTGCCACCCAATAGGAACCCGCTGTTGTGATAGTGATTGACTGGGTTGTATCACCGGTGTTCCAAAGGTAGGTGTATGGGGGGGCGCCGCCTGTAGGGTTTGCGGTAAGTGCAGCAGGAGGGATCCCGCCATAACAAATTACCAGGTCAGACGGATTAATGATTACTGATTTATCATTGACAAAATATACTCTGACTGTATCCTTAGTAAAATTAAGATTACATGGTGTTAAAAGGTTACCGCTTACTTCGACATCAATGTATGGAGGATAGCCGGCTTGTGGTGTTACCAGCGTGGTATCACATCCGTTCTGGCAGGACAGATATGAATTGTAAGCCCCATAAGCGCCGGGATACACCGTGTTCCAAATTATGGATGATTCCTCCAGCCCGAATGACCATATCTGTCCGATACAAGCCTGGTTGACTATTATATCCGGAGATGCTTCTACTGTTTTTGAAGTGATGATTTTGTAACTGGAAATGTCGCTTCCAGGTTTGCAATAAACAATGCAATAGGGTCCGGGTCCTGAAATACACATGGGTATATTCACAGACTGCAACGGGCCACAGTCAACCTGGTACTCCATTCCGGGAGGAATGGGCGGAGAGGCAAGTGTGAAAGCAAGTTGGTCTGCATCGGGATGAACTGTTACATAAAACCGTATGCAGTTCATACTTCCTGTTGCACTGCAACAATATCCTAACCTTCCTATTTCCGGGCTTAACCATGTAGAATCAGGATTGGATGAAAGGTCAACATATATGGTCACAGTACTGTTGCATGTATCGCAGTCTTGGGCAGAAGCCGTTGAAGAATATACAGTTATTAATAAAAACAGTATTTTAAGATATTTCCCCACAATCTTATATTGATCCAAAAATAATATATTTTATTATAATAGGCCATCCTGATACGGATCAAATTTTAAACTTTATACGGTCAATTTATCAATAGGTTTTTTTTGGTGAATATTGTTATAAGATTGTCGGGGTAATTATTAACAAGAGGTAAATCGTAACATAATTTTATATCTTTGTCTTATATCTGGTAATTTCATGAAAAATTTTTCTTCGGAGTTTGAATTCATCACATCCCGCAGCAGCGGCGCAGGCGGACAGAATGTCAACAAGGTTGCCACCAAGGTTGAACTTCGTTTTCATATCTGCGATTCGGATATTTTATCGGATAATGAAAAAGCTATCCTGAATGAAAAACTGGCTGGCAAAATAACGAAGGATGGTTATATCCGCATCGTATCACAGGCCGAAAGGACTCAATTCAAAAACAAACAGATATGCATAGAAAAATTTTACAGTCTTTTAGAAAAATGCTTTCGCAAAAAGAAAAAACGCAAACCCACAAAACCCACCGAAGCATCAAAAAAACAAAGATTGGATGCAAAGAAAAAAACCGCGCAGAAAAAAATTGACCGCAAAAAAATAAAGGAAGATTAAATTTTTTCCTTGAAATTTCATAATTAAATTTTGATTTTTCATGGAAGATTTTTTATATTTGTACAAAATATCAATAAGTTATGATTTTACGAAGTATTGAAAATAAAAATATAAAAAAATACTTGAGTCTTTTTCCTGTTGTTGCAATACTTGGACCCAGGCAATCGGGAAAAACAACATTGGCTAATGGATTTCATGCAAACCACTATTTTGATCTTGAAAATCCGAGAGATTTAATAAAACTCGAAAACCCCCTGCTTACGTTGGAAGATTTGAAAGGCCTTATCGTTATAGACGAGATTCAAATAAAACCTGAACTTTTTCCGGTATTGCGTTATATTGTAGATAACAATCCTAAACAAAAATATCTCATTCTTGGAAGCGCCTCGTTTCAGATCATAAAGCAGACCAGTGAAACGCTTGCCGGCAGGGTTGGTTTTTATGAACTGGGCGGATTCAGGCTGCACGATATTACAAACGATGGTTATAAAAAACTATGGTTGCGCGGTGGTTTTCCTAAAGCATTTCTTGCAAGCAACGACCAAAAAAGCGTCCTGTGGCGCGAGAATTTCATCACTACTTTTCTCGAAAGAGACATTCCTCAAATTGGTGTAAATATACCTGCTAACACATTACGTCGCTTCTGGATGATGCTTGCTCACTATCATAGCCAAATAATCAATTATGCGGAACTGGGGCGATCTTTCGGCATTTCAGATATGACTGCAAGAAATTATATTAATCTTCTCGAAGGCACTTTTATGGTCAGGCAACTCAACCCGTGGGCAACAAATACTTCTAAGCGCATTGTCAAAAGGCCAAAATTATATATCCGGGATTCCGGTATTTTTCATTCTTTGATATCTGTAAACGGATACACCCAACTAACTGGTCACAATAAATTAGGCGCGTCGTGGGAGGGCTTTGCGCTTGAATGTGCCACCAAAAGCATTGATAAACGAAACGAAGAATTGTTTTTCTGGAATACCCACTCAGGCGCTGAGATTGACCTGTTTTGGCAACACAATGGAAAAAACTGGGGAGTTGAATTTAAATTTTCTGATGCCCCGTCTATAACAAGATCACTAAAAATTGCAAGCGAAGATTTAAATCTTGAACATGTATGGATTGTCTATCCGGGAAAAGAAAAGTATAAACTAAATGAAAAAATTACAGTACTCCCCATTGCCGAAATTCCGGGAAAATGGAAATATGTGTAATTCAACTATTTCGTTAATACTACTTTTTGGGTTTCAACAATCATGTTGTTTATAACCAGGCTGCATTGATACAAGCCTGCCGGCCATTTTTGTGTATCTGTTTCAAGGATGCTCATCCCCTGGTTTATGGAGCATTGAAATACTTCTTCACCTAAAGTATTTTTGAAAATTAATTTAGCCTGAGAGTAATTTTTCAGCATATAGTTTATATGGATTTTTTCTCCGGCAGGATTAGGAAATATTGAGATATTCTCTGATTGACCCGGCTCATTAACCATAGAAAATCCATCTGCAATTCCGAAAAATTTTGCCGCCCAGTAGGATGAATAAAAATTTTTATCAATCGCATAAGTGCCAATAGTTCCTCCCTGCATAATTCCTGTTCCGGGATCCACGGCAATAGCATGTCCCATATTGTTTATTCTGTAAGTCAGAACAACAGTGTCATTCCCGGCATTTGTATAAACGGCCTGTTCAATGTCGGGATTACTGAGAAAGGCGCTTATCGTGGCATACGGCGTTTGAGAAATATTGTGTACAGCGGTCCATTGTTTCACTAATTCGGTAACATTCGCAGGATAAACCACATTGTCATACAAACCATGAAAAACGGCAACTCTCGGGTATGTCCCGGTATAAGCAGGATAAGCTCCTGTAACAAGATTTTTCCATTCAGTGGGTGTTTTGGTAACTAATCCGTACATGGCATTGGATGCAGTGGCAGCATCAGAAGCAGCCTTGTATGCAACGCCCGACATGATGGCCCCGCCGCTGAAAACATCGGGATACGCAGCCAGCAAAACAGCAGTCATGCCTGCACCTGCAGAAAGCCCGGTTGTAAATACTTTGCTGTTATTAACCGAATAATTTGATTTAACGTAATCAACCATTTGCAGTATCGAAAGGGCTTCTCCGCTGTCGCGGTTCTGGTCGGAAGGCAGAAACCAGTTGAAACAATAATAAGAATTATTGGTTGCTTTTTGTTCGGGATAAATCACATAAAATTTATACTTGTCCGCAAGATCATTCCATCCGGAGTTATCCCTGAACTGGGCGGCAGTCTGTGTACATCCGTGCAGGGCGACAACCATGGGGGCATTGCCCGGTATGCCATCCGGTACATATAAAAACATATTCAGGTTGCCGGGGTTGGAACCAAAATTTGTAACCTGCTGCCAGCCCGCCACAGCATAGCCTGAAATTAAAAACAAAATCGCTTGAAAGAATAAAATAATTTTCATCCGGAATATGACGTTACCGATATGCAAAAATACGGATTTCTTTTCAAAAACCCACGATATTAACAGGCATTATTCAACATCTGCAAAATTAATCGCCTCAATGAAAAACAGCTAAGCTAACTTATTAAACATTTATCAACAACCTTTTTTTGAATTTCATTATTACTTAAATTTACAATTAATAATTTTGGTAATGCGTTAATCCAATATCATCATGATGGCCGTGATTTAAACGCAGCAAAATATAAACTAAAAAATACGATTAGAAAATGCCGGGTTTTGTTCATCTTCATGTGCACTCGCAATACTCTGTTCTCGACGGGCAGGCAAGTATAAAGGGTTTGGTCTGCAAGGCTAAGGCTGATGGAATGCCGGCGCTTGCGTTAACCGATCATGGCAATATGTTCGGCATAAAAGAATTTCATAAATTTGCCACCAGAATGGGTGTCAAGCCCATTATCGGCTGCGAAATGTATGTGGCCCCGACCAACCGGTTTGATAAAAAAGTTAAAGACAATCAAAAGAATTATCATCACCTGATCCTTCTGGCAAAGAATGTCGAAGGGTATTTCAATCTCGTAAAATTAGTTTCTTACGGATGGATAGAGGGTTTTTATTATAAACCCCGTATTGATAAAGAACTCCTCAGGAAATATTCAAAGGGGCTGATTGCAACCACTGCCTGCATTGCGGGCGAAATACCCCAGGCCATTCTTGAAAACGACATGGATAAAGCCGAAGCAGCCATACTTGAATTTAAAGAAATTTTCGGCGATGATTTTTATTTCGAGTTACAGCGACACGAAACGAACGACCCTTCGGCTGCACAGGATGTTTTTCCCAGGCAGCAGATTGCCGGCAAAGTCTTTATTAAATTAGCTGAAAAGTATAATGTCAAATTAGTGGCTTCAAACGATGTGCATTTTGTAAACCCCGAAGATGCAGATGCCCATGATATTTTAATTTGCCTGAATACGCAATCCGACAGGGAAGAAACCAACCGGATGCGGTATACAAAACAGGAATGGTTCAAGACGCAGGCCGAGATGAGCGAATTGTTTGCCGATATTCCGGAAGCCTTAGAGAACACTCTTGAAATTGCAGATAAAATTGAAAAGTTTACGATCGAGACAGGCCCGATTATGCCGGACTTTCCATTACCGGACGGGTTCTCCGATACGAACAATTATTTGCACCATTTAACCTTAGAAGGAGCAAAAAAACGCTACCCGGAACTATCCGAAGATATTAAAGAACGCATTGATTTTGAACTGGGCGTTATCAAAAAAATGGGGTTTCCCGGCTACTTTCTGATCGTGCAGGATTTTCTAAATGCTGCCCGCCGGATGGGTGTTGCAGTAGGGCCCGGAAGAGGTTCAGCCGCAGGTTCTGTGGTTGCCTATTGTTTAAAAATTACAGATATAGACCCGCTTAAATACGATCTTCTGTTCGAACGTTTCCTCAATCCCGACCGTATCTCCATGCCAGATATAGATATTGATTTTGACGACGATGGCCGCGAAGCCGTATTGAAATGGGTGAACGATAAATACGGGAAAGAAAGGGTGGCTCATATCATTACTTTCGGCACAATGGCGGCAAAATCATCCATCCGGGATGTGGGGCGCGTATTAAAACTCCCACTTTCTGATGCGGACAGACTTGCCAAGCTGGTGCCTGAAACTCCGGGGGTCACATTAATCACCGCCTTTAAAGAAGTAAAGGAGTTGGCAGATTCAAGACATTCAGATAATTCAAAAATTGTTGAAACCTTAAAATTCGCCGAAACCCTCGAAGGTTCTATCCGGAGCACGGGTATCCATGCCTGCGGGATCATTATTGGCAAAGACGACCTTATAAATTACCTGCCGCTTAAAACCGAAGACAATGTTCTGGTAACCCAGTATGAAGGCCCGCTGGCAGAAGAAGTGGGGCTTTTAAAAATGGACTTCCTGGGGCTGAAAACATTATCCATCATAAAAGATGCAATCGAAAATATTAAGAAGACGAAAGGCATTGAAATTGATATAGAAAATATCCCTCTTGACGATAAAGTAACCTACGAATTATACAGCCGGGGCGATACGGTGGGCACATTCCAGTTTGAATCCGACGGAATGAGAAAATACCTGAAAGACCTTAAACCCAATAAATTTGAAGACCTCATCGCTATGAACGCTCTCTACCGCCCGGGGCCGATGGATTATATACCCAGTTTCATCAACAGGAAATACGGGAGAGAAAAAATTGAATACGATTTCCCGGTTATGAAAAAACGCCTGGAAGAAACGTATGGCATCACGGTGTACCAGGAACAGGTGATGTTGCTGGCGCAGGACATGGCGGGCTTCAGCAGGGGCGATTCAGACAAGCTGCGGAAAGCCATGGGAAAGAAGCAGAAAGATATGATGGACCAGATGAAAGCCAAGTTTGTGGATGGATGCAAGGCGAAGGGTTACGACGAAACAAAGGTTTTAAAAATCTGGAACGACTGGGAAAAATTTGCACAATATGCGTTCAATAAATCTCATTCCACCTGCTATTCAAATGTTGCCTATCAGACCGCTTATTTAAAAGCGCATCATCCTGCCGAATATATGGCCGCAGTGCTGAGCCGCAACCTGAATAATATCAAAGAAATCACCAAATACATGGACGAATGCAGGAGAACCGGCCTGCAGGTACTAGGCCCGGATATTAATGAAAGCGAATTGAAGTTCAGCGTCGTGAATGGCCGGATCCGGTTTGGAATGGCCGCTATTAAAGGAGTCGGCGAAGGAGCCGTACAGAGCATCCTCGACGAAAGGAACAAAAACGGAAAATTTACAGGTATATTCAATTTTGCCGAAAGGATAAATATGAATTCCGTTAACAAAAAAAGTATTGAGGGTTTGGCAAAAGCCGGAGCATTCGATTGTTTTCCCGAAGCGAAAAGGCACCAGTATTTTGTTGATGATGACAGCAAGGAAACTTCATTTATCGAAACACTGATCCGATATGGGAATAAAATGATTGAGGACAAAAACAGCAACCAGAAATCATTATTCGGGGGCGCATCCACCCTGCAAATTACAAAACCTGCAATACCTGTACGCCCCGAATGGTCGAATGTGGAGAAGCTGAATAAAGAAAAAGAAATGATCGGAATTTTTCTGTCTGCGCACCCGATGGATGATTATAAATTGGAAATTGACGGCTTTACCAATATTACCTGTTCCGACCTGAAAGATCTGGAAAAATTAAAAAAAGGTAAAGATAAGGAGTTTGTTTTTGCAGGCATTGTCACCAAAGTAAAATCCGCCCTTGGAAAAAACGGCAATCCCTATGGCAGGGTCGTTATAGAAGATTATTCCGACTCCATAGAATTAATGCTGTTCGGTAAAGACTGGGTAAATTTCACTAAATTTTTTGTTATCAATTATGCCTTGCTTGTTAAAGGAAAAGTGCAGCCAAAGTTTGGAGACAAAGACCAGAAAGACATGGAATTTAAGATCACCGGCATCAACATGCTTTCTGATGTGAAAGACGAAATGATAAAAAATATTTCCATCAAGATACCGATACAAAACCTTACGCAAAGCCTGATCGAAGAATTCAATACGCTGGCCGAAGCGAACAAGGGAAAGATTCATCTGAATTTCCTGATCTATGAACCGGCAGAAAAAATCTGGATCGAGATGTTTTCAAGAACGCATAAGATTAAACTTTCATCTGAATTTATTGCATATTTGAACAATAACACAGAAATAGAAACATTTAAAATAAATTAATACAAACAATAAAAACCTTTAGAGATATGTTAGAAATAAATGATTCAAATTTTGAGGAGTTGATTTTAAAATCAGACAAACCTGCAATGCTTGATTTTTGGGCTGAGTGGTGCGGGCCTTGCAGAATGATCGGTTCGTACATCGAGGAACTGGCAAAAGAATATGAGGGTAAAGCGGTAATCGGAAAAGTGAATGTGGATGCTTGCCCCGGCGTAACATCCAGATACGGAATCCGGAATATACCCACGGTTTTATTTATCAAAGGCGGCCAGGTAATAGACAAACAGGTAGGCGCAGCGCAAAAAAATATTTTTAAAACAAAATTAGACGCTATTATGTAGCGCCCGGGTATTCGGTTTTTCATCGTTATACTTTAAATGGTTAAATTGTTGACATTGTTAAATGGTTATTTTAATTATCACATAGATTATTAATGATTGATTTATAACAATTTAGCAATATAACAATTTGACAATGTCTGTTCAATAAAAGTTAAATTTGTAACCGTTTGCAGTATAAAAACATCAAATTTCAAAATCATAGATAACGTTTTCGACATACAAAAAACCCAGGTTCCCGACAATCTCGAATTCATAGCGAAACATATTGTTGAAGGATTTATCACGGGATTGCACAAAAGCCCGTTTCACGGATTTTCCGTGGAATTTGCCGAACACCGCATATACAATACCGGCGAATCCACAAAACATATTGACTGGAAACTTTACGGACGCACCGATAAATTATTTGTTAAACGGTTTGAAGAAGAAACCAATCTCCGCAGCCACATTCTCGTTGATATTTCTTCGTCCATGCTTTTTCCGTTCAATGAAAAAAAAATCACGAACAAACTTCAGTTTTCCGTTTATTGCGCCGCCGCCTTGATCTACATGCTACGGAAGCAGCGCGATGCTGTAGGGGTCACACTTTTTTCCGATTCGGTTGAATTTCACTCTGCCGCTAAAATGTCGTTGATTCATGCCCGGATGCTTTATCATGAACTCGAAAAATTATTTACATGGGACGACTCGAAATTCAATAAAAAAACACAGGCCTCCCTCATGCTGCACCAGATTGCAGACAATATCCATAAACGTTCCCTTGTGATCATCTTCAGCGATATGATGGACGGTGAAGATCCGGAAAATCTTTTTTCTGCGCTCCAGCACCTGCGGTATAACAAACATGAAGTGATCCTGTTTCATGTTACCGACAGGCGACATGAAGAAAAATTTGAATATAGCAACAGGCCTTATAAATTCATTGACATGGAAACCGGCGATGAGGTGAAATTTAATCCGAACGATATCCGGGATTCATATATAGATGCTATGCAAAAATATCAAAACGAACTCAAACTCCGGTGCGGACAGTATGACATTGATATTGTGGAAGCCGACGTGAATGCCGATTTTAAAAATGTGTTGCTGCCCTATCTTATTAAAAGAAGTAAATTGTATTAGTTATACTAAAAAACGGGATAAACTTGTATTGTTTGTAATCGGTTACCATTTGAAAATGTATAAATTTAAACTATTCAAAGTATATGAGTTGGATTGATGAGGCCGAAAAAAGGCAGAAGGAACTTGTAAAGGAAAAAGTAAAAGAAGAAATCATTCACCAGATCAACATGGAAGAGAATTTTAAAAATTTCCGGGATTTTATTGATCGCCTCAATCAGTTTCTGAACCGTGTAAATGAACTCCCTTTTGAAGAAAGAAATCCAAGCCTTGAACTTGGATTTACAGAAGTAGAAGAGAACAAATGTTATGAATTCTATGGTTCTGCGTACATCTTAAAAAAAAGCCTTTTTGCATTATTTACAGGAGCACAGTATAAAGTGCTTTGCTGGAGACGGGTCAATTTTAAAATTGCAGAGCAGAAAAATATTGTGAAGGCCCATATTTATGAAAATATTACGGAAAAGAACAAAGGGGTTTCGCATAAAAAAAGCGAAAGCAAAGATAAATACAAACTAAAAATTAACGGGTTCAGCGAAGAGTTGCTGAACCGAACCATTGACTGGCTCACGTTCAAATGCACGAATCATGACTTTAAAAAAATACTGCCCTTTGCCCCGCCTTCTAAAAATCATCATCATTAAATATTACCTGTATCAATTTAGGAGCATCCATCCTTGCAAATTTATTATTGATTTTATAACCCTTTTATAAGAAAATTTCTATTTTTGGGAAAACAATCCGTAATGAAAAATAAATTTCTTCTCTGCGCCTGTTTTGCCCTGTTATTTCCACATCTGCTGTTTTCCCAGCAGGGAATTCCGTACATCAGGACATACCTCCCCAAAGAATATCAGGCCCACAGCCAGATTTTTTCTATTTGCCAGGACAACAGGGGTGTCATGTATTTTGCAAATACGCCGTTTATCACCGAGTATGACGGGAAAAATTTCAGGCAGATAAAAATAACCGACCGTTTTGTTACGGTTCGTTCTTTAACAAAAGGAAATGACGGGAAGATTTATGTTGGTACAGAAAGTGATTTTGGTTATATCGGCCCGGATAAAAAAGGAATAATGCGTTTTCACTCGTTCATGAATTTAATTGATTCGAGTGAACGAAACTTTGATATTGTGTGGACAACCTGTGCATTAGGCAACAAAGTTTTTTTCTCTACTTACCAGAAAATATTGGTTTATGAAAATAATAAAATCACAATTATTAAACCAAAAAGTAAATTTCATTTAACATTTTCTTCAGGGAAAAAAGTATATACTTTAGATAAAGGCGAAGGATTGAAAAGTATAGAAGGAAATATACTTAAACCAGTGCCGGGTTCCGAAAAATTCGAGGGATTATCTGCAGCTATTGATTTTGGCGCAGATTCTTTGCTCATCGCAAGCGAAAGCAAACTTTATATTCATGATGGCATAAAAGTCACTCCCTTTATTTGCGAAGCCGGCGATTACTTATTAAATAACCGGTTGTACAGGATGATAAAACTTTCTGATACAACTTTTGCCGCCGCAACTTTACGCGGGGGTCTTGTCTTGCTGAATAAAAAAGGTAATATAAAAATGATTATCAATAAAGATATAGGATTGCAGAGCGACGTGGTTTTATCCGTTTTTTCCGATACTGCCGGTAATTTATGGGCTGGCAGCGAAAACGGGTTTTGTAAAATCGAAATATCCAGCCCCATCACAGAATTTGATTCCAGAAACGGTTTAACCGGGACAGTCAACAGCTTCAAATTTTTTAAGAACTCAATATATGCCGCAACAGATAACGGAGTTTTTTATCTTCAGAAAAATAACTGTGGTTTTACCGATAAGTTTATCCCATTAGAAGAAATAAAATATCAATCATTTGACCTTGATTATTTTGATAATTCGCTCATTGCCGCTACCGGAGGCGGATTGTTTGAAATCAGCCGGAATAATAAAGTTAAAAAAATCAGCGATGTTATTGTTAATACGGGAACAACTTTCGCTTCTGTGAAATACAAGGGTATTATGTATATCGGTTCACTGCGGGGATTGTTAGTTGTGCAATATGAAAATAATACATGGAAATATTTAGGCGCAGTCGAAAATTTAGATTGCGATATCAGGACCATAGCAGAAACACCTGAAGGCGACCTCTGGATTGGCACGTTTGCACAAGGGCTCTTTAAAGTACTAATGAGTAAAAAATTTACTCTGGCTCCTAAAATAATTACATTTACTGAAAAAGACGGGCTCCCGCTTGATTGGTATCAGGTATTAACTTTAAATGAAAAGATTGTAATTGGCACAGAACAAGGCTTGTTTTATTTTGATGAAAAAAAATCAAGGTTTTTTAACGATAAATCTTATACCGAAGATTTTTCCCTGCCTCATGCAAGTATTGTAAGAGCCGAATTTGATAAAAATGGCACTCTTGCTGTAATCAGCAAAGGTAATCTCGCTATAAACATGAGAGATGAAAAAGGAGAATTTCACCTTTACAGAAAACCTTTTATGAGAAATATAAAAGGAGAATTTTATGGTTTAGCCGTTGATAGTGAAAATTACATTTTTGCAGGAGGGCCTGACGGCGCAATCTGTTATAATCCCGGTATCAAAAAAAACTTTGATATTCCCTACTATGCATTAATCCGGTTTATTATGGCAGGCAGAGACACGCTTTTCAGAGGAAACTTTTTTGATATGAATAATAATGTTATCCTGATTCAACCGGAGCATCAAAAACCAATTATTGAATATAAACATAATTCGCTTGCATTTGAATTTTCTGCCGCTTACTTTGAGCCGGAGTCATCGCTGCTTTTCCAATATTTTTTAGAAGGCAATGATACATGCTGGTCTCAGCAATCTGTTGACACAAAAGCAATTTACACGAACCTTTCGGAAGGGAATTACAAATTCAGGGTAAAAGCATATAACATTTATGAAGACCAAAGTAAAGAATCTGTATATATGTTCACCATACTGCCTCCATGGTACAGGACAGTTTGGGCATATATCGGATACATCGTATTATTTATCCTGTTAGTATATATTGCCATCCAGATAAGCGTTTACCGGCTTAAGGCGGCAAAGCGCAGGCTGGAACAAATTGTTCAGGAACGCACGCAGGAGATACGGGAAAAAAATGTGGTTCTTGAACAACAGAACGAAGAGATACGGGCGCAGCGCGACGAGATCGAGATACAGAAACACATCATTGAGGAAAAGAACGAAGAAGTGATGGACAGCATTCATTATGCAAAACGCATTCAGCAGGCGGTTCTGCCCGGCAGTGAATTATTTGATTCGCTGGTTGCTGATTATTTCATACTGTTCATGCCCAAAGACATTGTCAGCGGCGATTTTTATTTCTTTGCAAAAAGAAGATACTGGTTACTGGCCGCCGTAGCAGATTGCACGGGACACGGAGTGCCCGGCGCCTTCATGAGCATGATGGGCGTGTCATTTTTAAATGAGATCGTGGCACGCGATGATGTGAATACCGCATCGCAGGTATTGGATGAATTACGCCGGCACATTATCAAATCGCTGCAACAAAAAGGAATTTCAGGAGAGCAAAAAGACGGGATGGACATCGCATTCATAGCGCTTAATTTAGATACATTCGAAATGCAGTTTGCAGGGGCGAATAATCCGCTTTATATAGTAAGCAGTCAGCAGGAAGCAGGAGGCAGTGAAATGTCCAAACTGCCGACTGCCGCTGCCAACTGCCAACTGTTAGAACTCAAACCCGACAAAATGCCCGTAGCCATTCACGAAAACATGCTCCCTTTTACAAATCACAAAATCCAAATACATAAAGAAGATATTATTTTTATGTTTTCTGATGGGTATGGCGACCAGTTTGGCGGACCAAAAGGAAAAAAGTTTTATGAAAAACAATTAAAAGAAATGTTATTGGTCAATAGTCATTTGTCAATGGAAGAACAGAAAAAAATTCTCGATGGAACAATGGAAAACTGGAAGAATAGTTATGGCGTAAAATATGAACAAACAGATGATATAACGGTGCTTGGGATAAAAATATAGTTTTGGGTTAATAGTTATTCGTTAATCGTCTAATATAACGGTATTTCCGGTGAACAATGAACGATTAACCACCTGCTTGCAGCAGGCAAGTTAACTACAAAATGTACAAAACCAAACCAGTTGCAGTATAATGGTTATATCCTGGATGACTAATGACTAAAACATACTACGCTTTCAGGAAAAAAATACTTATAAAAGCGGAAATAGAAAAGAGAATTATCAGAACGCCGGTAATTTTATTGATCCATAAGATTCTTCTCAACCGGAATTTACTGCGGAAAAGATTTACAAGGCTGGTGAGCAGCGTCCACCATAATAAAGCGCCCATAAATACGCCGCAAATCAATAACAACATGGATTTGAAATCGGCATTGCCCTGGATAATTCCAAAACCAGCAAACACAGCGCCAAAAAGAAAAATCGTAAGCGGATTGGACATTGTCAGCAATAAAATTGAAAGATAATCTGCCAGAATATTTTTTCCTTTACGATGTTCCCGTCTTAATTGAATTGCAGGATTTGTCCTGAATATTTTGAGGCCCAGATAAAATAAAATAACGGCGCCGATAATCCTGAGATAAAACTGCTGGCTAACTATGAAATTCGATATAAACGTTAACCCAAAACCGGCAATGATCGCATAAATGGTATCGGCAGTAGCGGCGCCCATTCCGGACATGAACCCCGCCATTCTGCCTTTATTGATTGTTTTCTGGATGCAGAGAACCCCTATCGGGCCTAATGGAGCCGAAGCAGAAAAACCTACGATCAACCCGTTAAGAAGATATTTAATATATATTAAAATTTCCTGCACAAATGAGTTTTTCTTAACAGAGCAAGTTTAGTACCAATTTTTTTTCCGGATTTGCCATTATTTTACAAATTTATACATTTGAAGGAAATATCAAAATTTTTTTCAACCGGGTATAATTAAAGGACATCTCTAAAATCTCAAATGACAATTTTAACTTTCCCTGTGTTTCCATTTAAATAAATAATCAGGTCATGGCAAATACTTTTTTCCGGTTCAAACAATTCACGATACATCAGGAAAAATCCGCAATGAAAGTTGGAACCGACGGAGTATTGCTTGGCGCATGGGCTGATTGTTCGGCCGCCCTGAATATTTTAGAGACAGGAACAGGAACAGGCCTCATGGCCATTATGCTGGCACAGCGGTGTCCGGCATGGATTGACGCTGTTGAAATTGATCATGCCTCCTGTCTGCAGGCTGCTGGTAATGTTGCAAATTCACGATGGAAAGATAGAATCTCTGTGCGAAAAATTTCATTTCAGCAGTTCTCTGCCCTGACAAATAAAAAATACGACCTTATCGTTTCTAATCCGCCATTTTTTAAAGACTCCCTCAAATCTCCGCTACATGAAAAAAATATCAGCAAACACAATGACCTTTTACCTTTTGACGATCTGGTAAACGGAGTAAAACAAATATTAAACGATGCAGGCAGGTTCAGTATAATACTTCCGTATAAAGAAGGAAACGATTTTATTTCATTGGTAAGAAATCAGAATTTATTTCCCATACGAAAAACCACAGTATATCCCTGCCCATGGAAAACACAAAGCAGATTGCTCATTGAGTTCGGCAGAAAAGAAACATTTTTGCAGGAAGATTCTCTAACCGTTGAAATTAACCGGAGGCATGAGTATTCTGAGGAGTACAAAAAATTAACAAGAGATTTTTATCTTGAATTTTAACAACAGTACACGGTCAACGGCAATTTTAAAAACAAACAGGTTGAATTATCTGAGATTTTCTTCTTCTTCTTCAAACCGGATATTCATTTGCTCCAGTTCATGTAAAACAGGTTCATAAATTTCAGGCAACACAGGTCTGTAAACGCCTTTAATATTTATTTTGTTTTCAAGGATCAGCTTAACGCCAATGGCGGCAGGCAATGCGACTGTCCTGGCAATAGCTGTGTCAGTTGCAGGAGTGCCGAAGTCGAGCATCCTGGATAAGATTTTTTTTCTTTTGCCGTCAGGATAAGAAGCAATAAATGTATGCTGCATAATTATCATGTCGCGTTCATTCCGGCCAAGCGCCAGTTTTTCAATGAGCAAATCGGATGTTACTTCGAACGGAGTATCTTCCTTGCGGTTCATCGGTTTGTTTTCAAACATACCGAGCCATTCGATAGCATTCAGGGAATAACTATCAACCGGTATTTTCAGGTAGTCTGCCACTTTATTTTTAATTTGATCACTGCCTGATGCCCCGATTCTTGAAGCAAGAAGCCCGGCATAAGTCATCCCCGTCATATCCATCTTGTCATATGTAATAAGGTCAAGTTGTTTCATAACATCTAAGGTTTCGCACCATCCTTTATACCTGAAAGTTCCGCGGTACATGGTTTTTGTTTCAAGAATCCCGTAAATGTCAATATAGGCAATTGAATCCCGGTTTGGATATACTTCCAGTTGACCCACTTTCGGAAAATCTACTTTCATCGGGTTTTTAAACAGGTCTTTGGTATTAATGTCAACAATTTTGCCGTCTTTAAAAAACCTGCCGTCGTTATTCCCGGCCATGACAACGCCTTTGGGACTCCATGAAAATTTGTATTTGAAAGGATTATCGGCGCACTCCGGCGCTGGCAATGCTCCGCAGATAGAATAAAATTCTTCTATTTTCCCATTTCCCTGATGAACCTTATCAATGATTTTCATGGCAGACATGTGGTCAATGCCGGGATCCAATCCCATTTCATTCAGAATGATGATGCCTGCGTCTTTTGCTTCTTTGTCTAATGCCTGCATTTCAGGGTTCACATATGAAGTTGTTACCATGTTCTTTTTATGCCTTAGCGCCTGTTTAGCTACAGTAATGTGAAAAACATAAGGTAGTAAGCTTACAACAAAGTCGTTTTCGAGGAGCAGTTTGTCGAGAACCGCTTCCTCTTTGATACTCCAGTTTATATTTTTGGCATTTTCAAATCCTGCAATCATTTGTTCGCCATGTTCAGGAGTGTTTGATGCGACAGTAACATAAAATCCATTCCGGAGCAGGTAGTGAATAATTGGTTGAGCAACCAGCCCTGCTCCAAGTATTAAAACTTTTTTCATACCTGAAGTTTAAAAATTGATAATTACTTATTTTAAATATGTTTCAATATACTTATACGGCGGGGTTAATTTCCCATTAAGCAATATCAGCCCTTTTTTAATGGACCGGGGTAATTCGAGTTCTTCATATGGCACATTATAATCTGCTACGGCAATAGGTTTCACAAAATTAACTAATACATCGCTGAATCCGCAGGATGAATCACGGGGCAGTTCGCTGGGCAAAATATGAACAGCCATAGTTAAAATTCCGTCTCCATCGGAACCCATTTTTATTTTATTTTTAAAGGGGTCGTAAACATAAATCGGGTCTTCTATTTCAGTAGCTTTCACCGTGCTTTCAATAGAACCGTCCACGTCGCAGGTGATGTCGCTGATAACATTTAACTTGGGGCGGCCGCCGCTGTAAAGTTTCTTTAAATAATTTTTTGTGATGAACTTGGGATAGCGGTCGTCCCAATACATGCAATTGATCAGCATGGATAAATGCGGAATGTATTTTTCAAACTGACTCCTGTATTTTTGCGGGTTAGTATAATAATCGTTCAGGTCGAATTCCTGCTCTTTGTCAATCGGCTCAACTAAGTGTTCTTCCTTAAAAATCACTTTATAAATAATATTGTCAGGCAGTTTTTTCCGGCTTTTCAGGGATAACAACTTTTCAGGAGAAATTTCTTTGACCGGCAATAAACCGCATATCTCCTGCGCTCCGTTTGAGACATTACCATAGCCTGTAAAGCCGATGACAAAGGGGCGTAACTCGGGAGGGCAGCCCAATTCGGCAATTTCCTGCCCGGCTTGTGAAATAACGTCTCTGGCTTCTTCAAGAGAATGATAATGATGCGCCTGTTTCACTTTTAAGAACTTGGAATTATAACCGTAATATTTTAATCGCAAACCCAGAGCCCAGAAAGAATTGATCATACCGGCCAGTCCTGCGTATCTTCCGAAAAAAATGAGCCTTTTACCCTGCTCGTCAATGACTCTTTCATAATCAATCAAATTGCATTTCATGTCCATCATTCGCTTCAGCATATGCATATTTTTCTTTTGCCCTTTGATAACATGAGCGAAAAAAATATATGTTTTCTCCCTTTCAAAAATGGATTCGGGAATTTCTTTTACTCCGAAAATCACAGGACATAATTTTAAATCTTTCTGAACTTTTGCTCCTGCTTTAAGATACTCATTATCGCTGAAGATACGCTTGGGAGAACTTTGAACTATGACGTCAATATTCTGTGTTTTGACTAAACGTTCGGCATGCCGTGGAACCAAAGGGGTTCTGGTTTCTGATCTGTATTTATCTTCATGCCGTATTCCTATACAAATACTCATATCCGGTTCATTTTAATTTGGCCGCAAACATAGAAATAAAATAAACATAAAGCTACAGTTAAATTCAACAAATTTATTAACAAAATTCACCCTGTTCTGCAATTTATAATGCGGGTAGTCAAAAGCATTATTGAATGAAATCCGGAAATGTATCCGATAGATACATGTTTGACTCCAGAACATCCGTCATCCGTGTCGTCCGTCGTCAATCATCCGTCGTCCGAATTTTTTCCACACAAAATAAACCGGTACGCCAAGCAACACAATGATCAATCCCGGCCATGTGTAATTGGGTTTGTAGATCAGCAGGTCTATCATAATTAAGGTGGCTGTAATGATATAAATTGCCGGAACCACCGGGTAACCGAATGCTTTGTAGGGCCGTTCCGCATCGGGCCGTTTCTTGCGTAACACAAAAATTCCGGTAATCGTCATCACATAAAAAATCAATACGGCAAAAATCACATAGTCTAATAAATCTCCGTAGGTGCCGGACAGGCACAAAAGGCAGGCCCAGATACATTGAATATACAGGCCTGTGGCAGGAACGCTGTTTTTATTTAACTGTCCGGCTTTCCTGAAAAATAAATTATCCTTTGCCATGGCGTAATACACGCGCGCTCCTGAAAGTATTAATCCGTTGTTGCATCCGAATGTGGAAACAATTACTAAGATTGCCATGATAATAGTTGCATAGTTCCCGATGATTCCGCTCATAGAGGCAGTTCCGAGTCTGTCGTTGGTAGCAAACTGAATGCCTCTTTCAAAGACAGAAACGCCTTCCGGGCTTCCGCGCAACGGCAGTGTTTGCAGGTAAACAAAGTTGGCTAATATATATATTATCGTAACAATTAATGTCCCGAAAAAAAGGCTGAGCGGTACATTTTTTTTAGGATTTATAACCTCGCCTGCTGTAAATGTTATATTGTTCCAGGCATCTGAAGAAAACAGGGAACCCACCATGGCGGTCCCGATGGCTGCAACCAATGCAAACCCCGCTAATGGAACAGCTTTCCCGTCTTGTGTTTTCATGGCATCCCAGAAAATATCGCTGTTCAGTTTTATGGCGCCGGCATTTTTTGCAAAAGAAAGTCCGATAATAATAAAAGTGATTAGTACAATAACCTTGGTAAAAGTAAAAGAATTTTGAACTAACTTGCCGGATGCAATGCCTCTTGAGTTGATCCATGTCAGCGCTATAATAGAAGCTATCGCCAATATCTGAACCGTGTTGAATTTTATAAAACCTATATCAAGCCAGATATTTTTTTCCGACAGCCATGGAAAAATAACTCCGGCATACTTCGAAAAAGCCATGGCAACAGCGGCGATGGTTCCGGTTTGAATTACAAGAAAAAGCGTCCATCCGTATAAAAAACCGAAGAGCGGATTATACGCTTCTTTTAAATAAACATACTGTCCTCCGGCTTTGGGCATCATCGCGGCCAGTTCGCCATAACTCAGCGCGGCAAAAATGGTAAGTATCCCGGTTATAAGCCATGCCGCAAGCAGCCAGCCCGGCGAACCCAGCGTTCTGCCCATATCTGCGCTCACAATAAAAATTCCGGAGCCTATCATAGACCCAACAACAATTGCTGTTGAATCAAACAGATTCAGGCTCTTTTTAAACGAAGGCTCGTTCACGCTATCCGGCTTCATTCTACTTGCCATTTCCAAATTTCCAAATTGATCTCTCTCCTCATCTCTCCTTTTTCATACTTTACCTCCTACCTCCTACCTCCTACTTCATTTCATCATCTCTCCTTCATCCCGCAACCAGTAATCAGCATCCTGCCACCTGCATCCTGCATCCATCTACTCCTTCTCCTTTTCCGGAAATAAATACGAAAACACCACTGCCATTATAAATGCAAATATAAAACTGGTAAGACGTTCAGAAATCCCGGTATCTTTTTCAAAAAAGTTTTTCCATAAAATGGTTCCTATAGTTCCTGAAAGCAATGAGGCAATCACTCCTGCGCGTGAAAATTTTTTCCAGAACAGCAGCAACAGCAACGCGGGCCCGAATGATGATCCTATTCCTGACCATGCATACGAAACCAATCCAAAAACAGAATCTTTAACGGTCAGCGCCATAACGAAAGCAATAAGCCCGACAACTAATGTCATGATCCGGTTAAACCATAACGATTGCATAGGATTTAATTTTTTCTTCGAATAATTTCCGTAGATATCTTCCGTAACGGAAGAAGAACAAAGAATGATTTCTGAAGAAGCCGTAGACATCATGGCCGAAATGGCTCCGGAGAGCAATATCCCTGCAATCACAGGAGTAACAAAGGCATTAATGATAACCGGGAATATCAGTTCAAACCCTTTATTATTCACGTCGGCTAATCTTTCAACAGCGCTTCCTTCTATTAAACCTCCGCTTACAAATGCATAACCCGCCCAGCCGATAAACACGGCTCCCGCATATGCGATCAGTGTCCATAAAATGGCAACCCGTTTGGCGGTTACTATATCTTTCTTTGATTTGATGGCCATCATCCGGGTCAGTAACTGGGGTTGCCCCGTATAGCCCAGCGCCCAACTCATGCCGCTAATAATTAATAGTATTGCCGGAATACCGGTTTTACCTGCTGTTAGCGAGCTGTACGACTCTCCGGCTCTTTGTATCGCTTCAGCAATATGAATATTATTTTTCGATGCAAGGTAGAGCAAAATAACCGGGAGTAAAATCAGGGAGATAATCATAAGGATCGCCTGGAATACATCTGTGGCAACAACGGTAATAAAACCGCCGATCATGCAATAAAACACAACAATGAGCGAACCGATCACAATTCCCCATATAGGGTTGAGGCCAAATGTGTCGAACAATACTTTGCCTCCGCCATAAAACTGGGCTTCTATATAAAACAACAGGAAAAATATAACAATGAGCGACGATAATGTTCCGATGGTTTTTTCTGCGCCAGGAAATTTTTTTGAAAGCAGGCTGTTAATGGTTAAGGCTCCGGTCTTTTCGGTCTCCATGCGCAACCGGTTACTCATCACGATCCATATAAAAACAATTCCCAAAACACATCCGAGCGCGCTCCATATTTCCTGCATCCCTTTATAATAGGCTGCGCCTGTAAGACCTAATATCAGCCAGGCCGATTCGCCGGTGGCGCGTTCGCTTAACGCTAAATTAAACCCGGAAATTTTTTTCCCGCCCAATACAAAATCCGATGCGGTTTTCGACATTCTGGCCGTGTAAAATGTTATGATCAGCAAGGCTGCCAGGTATAAAATGAAAACTAATATCATTGCGCTCATATTAACTCAATTTGCTTTTTCTGAAACTGTAAGCAAAATATATGACAAGCCCGATAACCATCCATATTCCAAGCCTTGTCCAGTTTGCCCAGCCGAGGCCAAAGACCATGGCCCCGCAAACAATAATTCCCAGTATGGGTACCAGTGGAACGAGCGGAGCTTTAAACTGGCGTTGAATTTCAGGATGCGTCCGTCGCATGATCCAAACTCCTGCGCACACAAGCATAAATGCAAATAATGTTCCGATACTGGTCATATCTCCTACTATATCTCCCGGAACAAAAGAGGCAAACATGCCTACAAAAAGAAAGAACAGAATATTGGATTTATAGGGTGTACGGAATTTTGAGTGAATATCAGAAAATATTTTTGGAACCAGCCCGTCTCTGCTCATCGAATAAAAAACACGCGACTGGCCAAATAACATGACGAGTATAACAGAAGAGAATCCGGCAAGAATAGCCACTGTAACAAGTTTTGCAAGCCATCCATATCCTATCATATACGTTTGAATGGCATATGCAACCGAGGCTTCTTTCCCTGCCCTCCGGAAATCTTCGATACCTGCAACGCCTGTTAGTACATAGGCAAATAAAATATACAATACGGTACATATGGCGAGAGAACCAAGTATCCCGATAGGCATTGCCCTTTTCGGATTTTTTGTTTCCTGCGCTGCGGTAGATACGGCATCAAAACCGATAAAAGCAAAGAATACTACTCCTGCCGCGCCGAGAATACCAAGTATTCCGCCAAAATTATGCGGCACTCCCTGGTCGTCCGTATAGGTGCTGGGTTCAGGAATAAACGGCGTATGATTTGAAGTCTTGATAAACGACCAGCCAAAAACGATAAACAGGATAACAATGGTTACTTTAGTGATTACAATTAAAGCATTGACAAGGGATGATTCGCGGGCTCCTTTTATTAACAGAAGCGTTAGGAGAAAAACAATAAAAAGCGCAGGTATGTTCATTATGCCGTGAGCAACTACCTGCCCGCCGGCATCAGTAAGCACATCGAAGGGTGAATGGCACCACTCAAAAGGGATTCTGAGATCAAAATAACCGAGCAGTTTATTCAGGTATTCGCTCCATGCGATACTTACCGTTGCAGCGCCCAATGCATATTCCAGCACAAGATCCCATCCGATGATCCATGCCATCAGTTCTCCCATGGTTGCATATGAATAAGTATATGCGCTGCCGGAAATTGGTATCATGGAAGCAAATTCCGCATAGCATAGCCCTGCAAATGCGCAGCCGATACCTGCAATAATAAAGCCGATGGTTACCGAAGGCCCGGCATTATTTGCAGCGGCGGCAGCCGTTCTCACAAACAACCCGGCTCCGATGATCGCTCCTATGCCAAGCGCAACCAGGCTCATGGCTGTAAGCGATCTTTTGAGGCCTTTTCCCGAGTCTTCCGATTCTGCAAAAAGCTGGTCTAACGGTTTTGTTCTGAATAATTTTGACATGCTTTATTAATTTTTACAGGTTTAATTCCTCGTCCCGCCTTGGCGGGACTGCGTTTACGTCATTGCGACTGCGAGGCGTTGCACTGAGCACAGTCGAAGTGAACGAAGCAGGAAGCAATCTCTAAAATCAGATTGCTTCGGACTCTGTCCCTTCGACACACTTCAGGCTCAGTGTTCACTCAGGGCAGAGCCTCGCAAAGACGATTTTAATACATCGTCAACTCTGCTGCGAGGTAGTTTATTAGTTAAATTTTCCTCAAAAATAAATATATAGCAGAAATTTACAACAATAACTATAAAAAAGATTTACTCTTCTTTTATTGCTCTCTTTTTTATAAAATTGAGCGGCATTATGCCGAATATAGCCGAAGCAATTTTTTTACACAATGCTCCGTTGCCGTACCCACAGATTTTATCTTATGATTTTGATTATTGAGTAAAGATTTCTTAATTTTGTAGAAAAAATTAGCAATATGATAACTTTAAATACAAAAGCTACTGTAACAGACAATTCAATTTTAATGTTTCCATTGCCAAGTACATTGCCAAAGGGAGAATATGACATTTTAATTGTTATAGATGATACTCCAAAGACTAAAGAACCTTTATGGTTTATGGATTTAAAAGGTACGATTAATCCAAATGAAACATTTAGAAGAGAGGACATGTATGATGATAACGGAAGATAAAAGAATTTTTAAAAAGAGATAATAAAATGCAAATACAGGAAAAAAAATTAGAATTATTAGACTGGATTTTACATGTTAATGACGAAAATATTCTTAATAACATTGAACGAATAAGGCTTAAATTTACCAGAACAAGAAAAAAGGACTTATCTAATTCACCGGAATATGGTCGCATGAAAGGACAAATTGTAATGTCGCCTGATTTTAACGAACCTTTAGAGGATTTTAAAGAATACATGCCATGAATTTATTATTAGACACACAGGCATTTTTATGGTATGAGGCAGCTGATCTTCGCTTAACAGATAAAGCAAAAGATGCCATACAGAACCCCGGAAATATTAAATTTATTAGCATTGCATCTTTTTGGGAAATTGTAATAAAAGCCAGCCTCGGAAAATTACAATTAAATAAACCTTTAGAAATACTCTATTCGTTAAAAGGGTATCAGCATCTCAACATATCATTTTTTCATTTTGAAAAACTGATGAATCTGGAGTTTCATCATAAAGACCCTTTTGATCGCCTTATAATTTCTCAGGCATTGGCTGAAAAGATACATGTTGTCAGTAATGATGAATTTTTCGATAAATACGAAATAAAAAGGATTTGGTAATATTTGAAATCAAATATTTTGCAAAAGAAATTAAAATTATACCTTTAATTTAATTGTATAAATATTTATTAAAATTTGAAAATTATGTAAAAACTAAAATACAATCATAAAGAGCGTTGTATTTCGGCAGGACTTCGGCGTGAGCGTTCGACTGAACTCACGCCGAAGTCTCAGTCGAACGCTCAATGTGGCACTTAAAGCGCTTCTTTGATTATTAACTATAAACAAAATGCAAATTATTATTATACCATGATTGCAAAGCCGATATTTGTAAAAGCAATTGAGAAATTCATTATCTTTATCCGGTTTTCCGATAATAAAGAAGGGAATATTGACCTTTCTCACCTGGCAGGACATGGCATTTTTAAAGAATGGGACGACAACGATTTATTTTTTAAAGTATATATTAATACTGAAACAGATGCAATCTCATGGAGCAATGAAATAGAATTGTGCCCAAATTCTTTATATTTAAAATTATGTGGAATTTCATTTGAGCAATGGAAACAATTAAATTTATCGTATGCCTCAGATAAGTAGATTTTTTGGAATTATTATTTCTTGGAATTTTGCCCCCGTTGCCCTTTAATTCCCTGAAGGGAGCGCCGCTCTTCGCTGTTCGATTGTTCATTTTGTTTCTTGGAACTTGGTATTTGGGGCTTGGAACTTGTTCAGCCCAAATCCCCACCACCGGTCTCGTTGCCCACTACCCCTTTAACGGCAATGTCAATGTCAATGATGAATCCGGCAATGACAACCTGCCAACATTTATCTATATCAGTGATGGCAAACTTCATGATGTAAATGCACTTGATGGGTTGATATCTGAAGAAAATGCATTCTATGTAATGGATCGTGCCTATGTTGATTATTCAAGGTTATACAGAATGAATCTGGCATTATCATATTTTGTTGTTAGAGCCAAAGACAATCTTAAATTTCGTGTTGTAGAATCTCGCAAGATTGATAAAAAGACCG
>JACREX010000019.1 GCA_016212695.1 Bacteroidia bacterium | reverse complement strand
CCTCGCTCTTTCGGAAGACATCAAGACGTTTTTTTATCATAAAAACAAAATTGATGTCTTTTTCTTTTGTCCTACTGGTCGGTTGTAAAAGTTATTTACATACCTTTGTTAATATCAAATTTTTACCGAACTATTGATAATAACAAAACTAAATAATTTATTTAACATTTTGTAATCAGATTTTTTGTTTTATTTTTATTGAAACCTCAATCTTAAAATAGTATGAAAAAATTTGTTTCCGGATTTTTGTTTATAAGCATTGCCGCTGGGCTTGCTTCGTGCGGTACGGATGTGGATTATGTTTACCTGAATAACACCACAGGGTATGATACGGATGTAACTAATTTTAAAAAAGATAATTCTATCGAAGTGGTGATGCACACCAAGCGCCTGAATGCCAAATACGACCTGCTCACTACAGTTCAAAAAGTTTATGTTGACAGCAATATGGTTAAGGAAATCATCAGGCAGGATACATTGCCTCGGCTGAGCAAGAAGGGTATATTTTCCAGGATTATTGTCCCCTTCCTGAATATGACGGAAACCGTATTGTAGTGGGCAGTTGGGTGATCGGTTGTGAAGCTGCCGGAGTCGGAATACGGGAAACGAATAAACTGATTACGGATAATTTCAGCCGGTTTGTACCCCATTTATATTATTGATTTCTGTTCCTGTTGAGGTTGTCTGAAACTTCTTTGTGTTCATAGTTATACCAAATCTGGTTTAAGGTTAAGAGGTTGGGCGGCTGGTCAGGTTAATAGGTTAGTAAAAATTCCAATCTGCAATAACAAGTATTGGTATTATACTTTTAAACTCCTGACGAATTTTTCAAGGTTTTTAAATTCCATGTTGATATCTGCGCTTTTAAGTTTTCCCTTTTTATCTGTATTTACAACAATGTTAAAGGAAGGGCCGTCGTCGAAATTCCCGGTGTAATCCGTATAGGTGTTAAGCGCTTTTTTGTGCCTGTCGAATATTTCAAATACATACAACAGCGCAATATCCAATTCGGCTTCGAACTGCTCCTGCAGGTCTTCTGCAGAGTATGTCCTTTTTTTCGGACTTGCTTTTTTTGCCATTTTTTTCATCTGTTTAAATTTTTTCTCGCAGAGTTTCGCTGATTTTTCGTTGACCTGCCCGTTGCAAGCGCGTTTCCTCAGAGCCATTTCTGCGGAACTTTGCGTTTTCATCTGCGTGAATCTGCGAGATAATAAGTGTTTACAAAATATGAAATTTTATTTAAAACAAAATTCTCCGGGATTGATATCCACTTTAAAAGAATCAATTGCTGATCCGTCAGGTCTGAACCGGTAAATCCATCCGGGCTGCGCATAATCAACAGCGTTTGAAGCATAAATATAAGAGGTCTCTGAATGAACCGCCAGACCATAGAATATCCTGCTCTTTGCCAAAACAACAGGTTGTGATGGTAAGGTTTGGTCATCAATATTTATCCGGTAAATACTGTTATTAAGATAATATAATGTATCTCCTGTTTTATTGATGCAAAGTTTTGTCGGCATGGCCTGAATGTCAGAGAAAGTCAACGTTTGTTCTACATGGTAACCGACCGGATTGATTTTTTGTAAAGCAGCATATGTATCATGTATATAGTGATTGTTTTGTATGGACCCCCCGCTGCACAAAACCCAGATGTTGTTGTTTTTATCCAGTACAATGCTGTTCGGTTCCTTTACAACCGGTATGGTCTGAATAACCTGGTCTGACAGGCTGTTGATAACGATCACACGGCTCCCGTTGCTCCAGTTCACTGCAAAAACAAGGTCGTTGTATTTCAGCATTTTTTCTGTTGTGTAGCCTGCATTTATTTGCCCTGTTATTTGCAGCGTTGCCGGATTGATGATTTGCAGGGAAGTGGAGGTAAGGCTTGAAATATAGGCTTTGCTGTTGTTAATAAAAATCATATACCTGGGTGAATTCAGGTTGCTGATCGTGCCTTTTGATTTAATTGTATTTGTATGGATCACTTCGATTTTATCGGAATGGTTTACAATGATATAACCAATGCTGTCTTTGATAACCATGGATTGCGGAACATCACCGAGCAGTCGGGCGTTGACGTTAAAGAAAATATTTTCCGAAACGATTTTTGTTTTAAAATCATAGTATGATAAAGATCCATTCCTTGCCCCGTAATTCCCTTCGCAAACAATAAAGACCCCTTCATTTTTTTTTGAAGTATCTGTTTGCCCGGGATTCACGGGCTGAGGGCCGATAGGATATTTTTTGCAGGAGTTAAAGAAAAAAAGTATTCCTGAAAAAAAAGCAAAAAATAAGATAAAAGACAGGAATAAACTGTAATCGGATTTTTTAGAAACTGTTTTGATTTTCAAATAAAAGACTTTTCGGAGTTGACTCATAGTTAAATTGTTAAAAATCCCTAACACAACGCACTGAAAAGCCGTACGTCTTACTGCTGTGAGAACTATAATAGTTCAGGTTCCGTTTCCATGCATTTGTTACAACCGAACTCCGGCAGGTGTGTACTCGAATACTAAATTTTCAGCTTCAGCATTAGCGGAAGGAATTGGAAATCCTTCTTGTTTTAACCCGTCCAAATGAAATTTTATTCCTTCCATGATGTTTTGCATAACTTCTTCGTGTGTTGAACCCATACCAACACAACCCGGTAAATCGGGAACATAAGCGCCATAACCGCCATCGGCAACTTTTTCAATAATGATAGCGTAGCGTAACATATTTTATTTTTTTTTGTTAATATAATTTGTCAATCTGAGCCTGCTTCAAAATACTCTTTTCTAAACCTGTTGATAAATCGTTTGACAGACGATGACTTCCACTTTGTCTTACCTCATACCATCCGTCTTTTTCTATTATTCTAATTATTTCTTTTACCTTCATTACGTTTTAATTCTGCAAAATTAATACATTTCAGACCGATATAAAAAAAAAAATTCGACCACAGGCGGTATTATTTAAATAAATCAAATAGACAAATAATCAACCTAATCCCTCAAACAGCGCACAGAAAAGCCAAAACTCTTATCGTTGATGTAACTGTATACATGGCTGTTATCGTAGCTCAAATACCACCTCCATGCATCTGACGTACTGTACTCGGTAGAACACCACCAGTAACCGTAGTCCCCAACGCTGTAGAACGTTCCATAGCTGCTACGGCCGCCACCCGGAAGGGCCGAAAACCCACTGCTGTTATCGGCGCCTGTATTCGGGCTGTTCCAATGCGTTGTGCCTGCTTCTTTCATTTTTCCACCTGCCACGCTTCCGCCTCCAAGATAATCGGTTAATTGCGTCCATTCTGCATCGCTTGGCAGGTGCCAGCCTGTTGGGCAAACGCCCTGCACGCCGCTTGGGTTTGCAGCGCTGCTTGCCGCGCCATTCATCGCTGCCGCCCATGTGTATAATTTACCATAGGTGGCAGTATTTGAAGGCGTGTTGGCATAATCAAAATAATATTTCGTTGTATAATTTCCTGTAATATCACCTGCGCTTGTACCATCAACCATAGCTGTGCCATTAGCATAATGTGTTGTTTTCAGGTTTTCTTTCATCCAACATTGAGAACCTATCGTTACAATATTATATGTATTGCCATCATAGTCTGGTACTGTTGCAGGGCATGGCGATGAAGTGGTAAAGCTAATTTCATTTCCGTAAGAAGTTCCTGCGCTATTGGTGGCGTAAGCCCGCACATAATATAATGTACTTGCTGTAAGTCCGGTTATACTGCTTGTAAATACTCCTGTGCCTGTGCCATCGGTGGTATGGCTGCCTGTGGCTACTGGATTTTGAGAAGTACTCCAGCATACGCCACGGGCGGTTACAGTGGCCCCGCCATCGCTTGTTACATTACCGCCGCTTGTGGCTGTGGTTTGAGCTATGCTGCTCGCTGTCGTGGTTATTACAGTTGGTGAAGATGGTGTTGAAACATCTTTCACATTAAAACTATATTTTGGTTCGCTGCCGTTCATTACATAACCACGGAAATAATATTTTGTTCCGGCAGTAAGGTTTTCAATGTTCTTATTATATTTAATGTACTCGGTTATGGCGCCCATAGAAACTTTACTATCGGCAAGTGTTGGCGTTGCATTTGTGGAACTGTAACAAATACCATAGTCGGGGTGGTCTGCCGGGCTGAGGTCAAAAATGTCCACTTCTACTTTTACGGTTGTGGCATTTACTACTGTTACGCTCTCTACGTTGCATTTGGTAACGCGGTTTAAGTCCACTTTTTTGCAGGCGTGGAAAATAATTATTGCAGAAACTGCAAGGGTTGCTGTGATTGCGAGCGCTAAAAATTTTGTTTTCATAACTTTTAATGTTTTGGGCTGAAGCCCGGTTACGCTTTCTTTTCTTTAACCCCCGTGCTGAAGCACGGGGTAATTCAGCTTTATTCCTGAGCTGAAGCACGGGGTAATTCAGCTTTATTCCTGAGCTGAAGCACGGGGTAATTCAACTTTATTCCTGTGCTGAAGCACGGGGTAATTCAGCTTTATTCCTGTGCTGAAGCACGGGGTAATTCAGCTTTATTCCTGAGTTGAAGCACGGGGTAATTCAGCTTTATTCCTGAGCTGAAGCACGGGGTAATTCAGCTTTATTCCTGAGCTGAAGCACGGGGTAATTCAGCTTTATTCCTGAGCTGAAGCACGGGGTAATTCAACTTTATTCCTGAGCTGAAGCACGGGGTAATTCAGCTTTATTCCTGAACTGAAGCACGGGGTAATTCATATTCTTGCTTTGTTCCTGAACAGAAGCATGGGGTTATTCTGAATTACCCAGCCCTTCAGGGCGGGGATATCAAACACACAACAAAAATCAATGGGCTTTAGCCCGAAACAAACCGCTCAAAATCGTACTTCTGCATAAATTCATCATACTCTTCCTGAAAACTCTTCTTTCTGTGATGCTCTTCCTGATTCTTTATATAATCTCTTACTTTATTTACTGCTGATTCACTTACTGATACTGCAAAATATTACTCACGTTGTTCGTGAGAACGCTTCGCTAAGTTCATCCTGCCATGCAAACTTAACTTTCGTTAATTTATTCTTATTAATCCAATGCGATGATTCTCCTTTCAGCAGCATTAAAATATTGTCTATCGTCTGGTTTGCCTTTAACGAAATCAGGCAGTGAACATGTTCCAAATGACAGTTGATAAAGTCAATATGTATATCCTTACTTCCGGCATTTTCCCTGATATGTTCCAAGACAGGCTGCCGGATTTCTTTTGTTAAAAAAGGTTCACGGTTTTTGGTTGTCCAAACGAGATGAATCCAGATTTTTAAGTATCCCATTTTGTAATAATTATTTTGGGCTAAAGCCCTGTTATACGTTGTCTTTTCTTTAATCCCCGAGCTTCCTTCGACAAGCTCAGGATGACAGCACGGGGTAATAAAGTTTACTATTTTTTGTTGTGTTTTTTTGCATTTCTGAATGTTGAATTAAATTGGCAGGATTGTCGCTTTCCATATCTGCTAATATTAATTCGTCTTGCTCTACTTTAGAAAGCCTGTTCCAAAGCGTTCCGGTTTCAGCATTTTTTACTTTATACATCAGTTCAAAAAAACGTTCGAGTATCATCTCGTTGTTGATACTGTCAATCATTAAATGCAAGTTGTTTTTTAATAGTGTTGTATTCATAATTTATCCAATTTTAATATTTTTAATTTTATCGGGATTTTGCCTGCAATCAAAGACTGCGGCAATATATACAAAGGGTTCTTCTATCCAGTAAAGGATTTTATAATTACCTTCTATTAAAAACCGAATTTCATAGCCTCTCTTTTTCAATAAAATTTCTTTAGTCCCCAGCCTTGGATGATTTTCGAGAAGCAATGTCTTATCAACAATTTTCCCGGTAATTTTTGTTGCAGTATTATTACCTGCATGAAAGCAATAATAATCAAAAACTGATTTTAGTTGTTCAATTGCCAAATCAGTAAAAAGTACTGTTATTTCCATGTAGCGATTTCTTTTTTCAGATTTCGTGCATTCTTAACTCTTCCGTTTTTTTTATCTTCAACCGCTTTATCAAAAAGTGATTCATACTCTTGCAGACTCATTGGCTTGATTTCTTTTTCAAACATTCTTTTTCGTTGCTCGAAAAGTAATTCTTCAATTTTTTTAATAAAACTTTCCTCTGAATAGGATAGAAATTCACGAACTATTTGAATTTTTCTTGTTTGTAAGTCCATAATTTTATAATTTATGATTTCGGATTTGAATCTCGATACCGGTTTTCATTATTTCGTAAGCGAGCGGGTTCATTATATTAAAATCTTCCTCTTGTATCGGGTGCGGTTCGATGTCAATTGAAAAATTTCTTCTCAGTAACATCATCTGAACCTGCAAATCGAAGATGTCATCAATATAGGGTAAAATTACTGCTATGTCAATGTCGCTTTCATCATGGGCAATGCCTTTAGCATAAGAGCCGAAAATATATGCTTTTTTAATATCGTATTTTTTTTCATTAGTGAGAAAATATAAATATTTCTCTGCTATGCCAAATACTGTTTCTTTATCCATAATTGTAAATTTTGAATATAATTTAACCAAAGTGTAGTAAATTCGGGTGTGCATTTTTTATAAAATGCCAATTTTTCATCATCGTATCGGGCATTCATGTTAAATGCAGTAATAGTATCTAACTGGAATTGTAAATCTTCTGATACTTCAATACCTGAATTTAAAGCAAGTTTGAGCAGATTATGAGTTAATACAGGGTGTTTATTATTTTTTTTTACATAACATGCTTTCAGCAATTTTTCAATTACAAGATGTCCGATAAATAATGTCCAGTTATATTGTTTTGATTGAAAAAGAACCATCATTGTATTATAATCGTTATCAGACATTGTTACCCAATGTTGTATTATAAATTCTGAATTAAAAGTTTTATCTTCCATTTTTTTTAATTTAGGATTAAGGATTTAGCCCTTCGACAAGCTCAGGGTGACATTAATATTCAACTAAAATTGTATTTTCATCGCCTGTAAATTCAGGGGTTTGAAGTCCGCTAATCTTTTTTGAATGTTCCATTACTTTACTGATAACATATTTTTTGAGTTCGCCCATAGTGATTTTTTTGTCGCCGCTTTCGTCGGCTTTGCCTTGCAAGCCTGCACAGAAATAATAAGTAAACAAACCTGTTTCCGACGGGTCAAAACCCAGCGAAGTTTCTTCTCCGGTAGAGGAATTAATCATGGTAAACGAAGGGTTATTAATCCATGGGTTTTTAGGTTTTATTTTTACACCTTTCTGAGCTACAAGATTTTCTTCTTTCATTTTTTCACTCTTACGTGAACTACCGCTAAAACAGGCATCAAGGATTACTGTTACATTTTTTGCCCCAAGTTTGCTAAGGTTTTCATAAAGTTTTGTAGTGTTATATCCAAAAGTTTCTAAGTCTTCTTTTACTCCGTCGTAAGGAAACAGGTATGTATTTTCACCAGATTTGTCAGGTATTCCATGACCTGAATAAAAAACAAACACTTCGGTTTCGCCTTTTACAACTGCTTTCTGAAACTCGCCATAATCGGGGTTAAAAACTTTGTTGATTTTGCTTATTGTAACTTCATTATTTGTGAATAATAAAACCTGTTCAATGCCGAGAACTTTTTCAAAATATTCTTTCATTATTGTTGCATCATTATCAGCATATGGCGCAGGAGCCATATTCTCATATTTGCTTACGCCAAAAACAACAGCTATTGAATTTTTTCGTTTTATTTGTGATGGAACAACAGATTTAATGTTCATCGTATTACCTGCATTAGCAGTAAATTTCTTTGAGGAATATTCAAAACGTGCAATGTTTTTCGTGAGCGATTCCACATCTTTATTCATTGTAACAATATTGGTCTTTGGAGGTTTTTGATTGAGTTTTACAGGTAACTGAAATGCCATTAAATTCCCTTTGCCCTGTTCTTCTTTTACGTCTAAAAATATTGGCAGATTATCTTTTGAAGCAACTCGTTTATTGGGACTGAGTGTGATGTATATTTCCTTAACTTCGCCCGGATTGAGTGTGCCGATTGTTCCGGAATTATCTCGAAAAAAAATATTATTGTCGGTTGTCGTTATATTAAATGTAGTATTATTTGAAATGCCTTGTCCGGTATTCTGAACAACAATTTTTGCTTTCACCATTTCTCCGGCTTGTAATTGACCATCTTCTGAAATGGCTGCTGTTCCTTCGCCTGCATCAAGGATTTCAAGGCCTGAAAATGCAAGTTTTGCAAACTGGTATTCAAAACTCTGTAACACCAGGTAAGCAGGGTCCATATCGTACCCGAATTTTTCTGTAACATTGATTTGCAGTTTGTGTTCTGCTGTTTTTAAATTAATATCAGTTGTGATTGGGAAGCTAATTTTCTTCGATTCATTTGGCTTTAATAATGGAATGGTTTGTATTTTTCCAATTTTAAAACTTTTATCGTTTTTATCATCAGTGATATTTACATTAAGGTCATATGCAATCCCTTTTCCTTGATTTGATATTGTGATTGTCATTTCAGCTTTTTCATTTGCTTCAAGAATACCGTTGCCATTAGCGTCAGCGAAAGATAATTCAGCAAATAAATTCGGTGGCAAGCCTCTTGTTGAGATAAATTTTGTCTGCGATTTTGCAGAAAGTAAATCCTTATTATCAGGAGTAATCTGAATTTCACTTGGTTTTAAATTCTTTGCTTTTTTTGATGTACGCTGCAACAGAAAATAATCTAAAGCCCATACTGCAGCGCTCACTCCAATACATGACAAAGAAAGAGTTTGATACATTTTTGCATTACTCAGTAAAGTATTTGCTGTTGCTGCTTTTGTTTCTGTTGCATAATTACCGGCAGCAGTTGCCGCCATACCATTAAAAATAAAAATTCCGGCAATTCCGGCGTATCCAATGGCTCCAAGATATAATTTATTTTTACCGCCTGCTTGTCTGTGTCCTGCTCCAGGATATAAAGTAGAAAACAAATAAGCTTTACCAAGACTTATTTCTGGTTGTTTAGAGGCAAAAAGTTTTATAAATATTTTATCTTCTATATTGATGCTGTCGCGGCTTGTAAACCAGATTAATTTTTTATCAGGAGATGGAGTAACAGAATTGATGTCTCCAAAAAGCGATTTTGCTTTCAATATTTTTCCACTTTCTGTTGAAACTTCAATCCATACTATGTATTTATCTGTCGTATTACAATTTTCAAAACCGTAGTTTACTTCAATACGGTCATTAGAAAATTGAAAGTCTTTTACAATTACTCTCGGAGAGGTAACCTGACCATAAAGATTTATTGTAACCCATGCAAACAGGATAAAAGAAAAGTAAATTTTTTTCATTATTTACAGTTTATTGTTTTACACAGTTTTGATATAACAAAAGTAATAAAACGAAATCATATTTACAATATCATCATTGCGGGTAAGCAAGTGTGAAAACGGCTATTTTTGTCTTTGTTGAGCCTCTGATAAAAAAGCAAAATTCACTGTAAATAATTTTATCACTGTATTATCATCCGTCTTTTACTCCTCTTCAATCACCACGATCTTCTCAATCTTATCGCCCTGACGGATGGCATCGATCACTTCCATTCCTTCATACACTTTACCAAAACAGGTGTGTTTACGGTCGAGATGCGCTGTATTACGCCTGCTGTGACAAATAAAAAACTGAGAACCGCCGGTATCTCTCCCTGCATGGGCCATAGAAAGCACTCCGCGGTCGTGATACTGGTTATTGCCGTCTAATTCGCATTTGATCGTGTAGCCGGGACCGCCAACGCCGGTTCCTTTGGGGCATCCGCCCTGAATTACAAAATCGGGAATAACACGGTGGAATGTAAGCCCGTTATAAAATCCCTGCGAGGCCAGTTTAATAAAATTTGCAACCGTATTCGGAGCGTCTTTATCGAAAAAATTTACTTTCATCACTCCTTTTTCAGTATGGATTTCTGCCTGTTTCATATATGTTTCATTTATTGTTTCGTCAGCAAAATTAAGATAATTTATTATTTTTCAGCTATAAAAAAAAGGAGATCCCAAAAAACGGGATGCTCCTTTCTCACACTACGGGGGATTGGGGTTTTATTTTACAAATTTCTTTATAGCTGTAGTTCCGTCATTGAATCTGATACATACAAAATATATCCCAGATACAAGAGGATTCACATCAATCGCAATCATGCCCTGAGCAAAGCCGAAGGGTTGTTTATTGTTAACAGAGCCGTTGTAAAATTCCTGCCCTGCCACATTGCAAATAGCAACCGATGAAATTGAAGTACCGCTTTGCAGATTCAACCTGTCTTTAACAGGATTAGGATACAGGTATAAATTATCTGTTGAAAGCTGAGAAATACCTGTTAAATTCAGCTCTTCGGGAGTAACGGTATAGATATCGTTCAGTACAATAAGATTCTTTGAACCTGTAAGGCAGTTGACAACGAGAATAAAATTATATGTTCCCGGAGTGGTAATATTACAGGGAACTGTAATATAAATTGTATCGCTGCCCATAATAATTATCCAGTTTGCAAACACTTCTCCGTTTGAACCTGTATTCACATTACCTATAAAAGCGCTGTCAACAGTAATTGTAATAATGCAGGTGTCAACCTGGCCTGATATAGTGTCCTGCGGCACATTTGAGTTTCCCGTGCATATCTGAACGCATGCTGAAGACTGGTATCCGTTTGCATCTGTTACTGTTACACAATAGAAGCCGGGGCATAAACCCTGCTGAATATATGCTGTGGAACCGTTATCCCATAAATAGGTGTAAGGCGGCGTGCCACCGGAGGCTATTGCATGTGCCCAGCCTGTGCAGTTGCCTGTATTGCCACCTCCGGAATAAATATCAATCCAGAGCGTACTGTCATTCGGGGTGATAACATTTTCGTAAATCGTAAAAAATGCATGGACGCCATGTCCTAATGAATCGGTAACATATACCATATAATTTCCGGGACACAGATCCGTTGCATAATTCAGCGTGGTGGTTAAAATAATGTTGTTGCCTGCATAATATGTGTAGGTGTACGGAGGGAATCCTCCTTCTACTGTTACTTCAGCAATACCGTTGCATTGGTTATAATCTGCATTTACCGTGCTTACGTTTACATATATAAGGGAATCTGTAGGGTTTGTATCATTGATGATCGTAAATACTACAGTGTTAGATCCGCCTGCGGCATCATTTACAATCACCGTGTATGTTCCTGCGCACAGGTGATCAATGATATGTTCTGTTAGCGTAGTTGTAAAAGAACCTCCGTTAAACTGGATCGTATAGGGCGGTGTTCCGCCGGATATATTTATAATAGCTGTTCCATTACATTGGCCGCTGTTTTGCGTATTGGGCGTTGTTTCGGCCCAGATATAGAAACCTATGGAATCCTGAAGAACGGTTAAATATACTCTCGCCGTATCAATGATTGTTCCTGGTTGACCGCCGATCCCGTAAACAAAATTATCATTACCCGTAAAACCTGCATCGGGAGTATACACAATATAATACTGATTGACTATTTCTATTGTTCCATGCGCAGGCGGGAAAAAATCGCCATTAATATTATCGCAGTAATGAACGGTGGGATGCGTCTGGGGATAACCGTCATTTGCCCGTACATCAATGGTTACCGATGTATTCATATTGGCGGTTGCATAATCAGGCTGTGCCTGGAATTGTGCATACCCGTTTATACCAATAAGCGCTAAACAAAAAAATAAAAATAATTGCATAGTAATTTTCTTCATAATTTTGATTTTTAGTTAATATTAATAATTAATAAAAGAATTAACTTATAAAAGACGTAAAAAAATTGAAAAGGTTGCCTAGGAGAAATAAATTGTTAATAAATCAAAAAAATATTTACAATTTAGGGATTGTTAAGAAATTAATAGTTCGGTAATTTTTGGGGTCATTTTGGGCTAAAGCCCGCTATTCGTGAGCGTTTTGAATTACCCCGACCTTAAGGTCGGGGTAATTGATAAAACGAAGAAATACCAAGGGCTTTAGCCCTTCATTAAAAAAAATT
>JACREX010000213.1 GCA_016212695.1 Bacteroidia bacterium | reverse complement strand
TAAAAAAGGCATTTTGAAAAAAATTTCATCACCCCGGTATTTGTTCTGCTTATTCATTCTTCTAAAATCAGACCGGCAATGATTAGAAAATATTCTCTTATTCTTACACTGGCGTTGATAGTAACCACTACCCTTACAGCCCAAACAAAAAAAGACACCCTCCCTCCGTTTATAGGGATTTCGTATATTCCTTCGCTGAACTGGAAAATTTTTGTAGTCAACACATCTGATGGAGATTATCTTAAATACAAATTCGACCTTAATTCCATGTCGTCTGTAGAAGGAAACTATGCCATACAAAAAATTGGTCTGCGCTTCGGGCTCTCGGCTAATTTCGAAAATAATTATATAGGGAAAGCATACCAGTATGCCGGGTACCTTAACCTGAAAGGTTTTTGGCTGAGAATTCAAAGCACCAAGGTTTCGGGTGTTGTCAACTGGTCGGGGGAGCTTCCGGCCGGACCTGGTTATTTTGCCAGCCGTAACTTTAGCAATAAGTACTTTAATATAGAGATACTGAAATCATCAAAGGGGTTTAACAATAAATCGGTAATGGACCAGAGAATGGGGTTTTATTTTGGCTTGGGCTACACCTCTATGGGATTCCCGCTAAAAATGAGCACGCTCACTACCCCCGGGGGAAGAGAGAACCAGAAATTTGGCAAACCTGCATACGATACACTTTTCACAACAAAATTTTATTCTGCATGTTTTGGATGGAATATGCTTCACCAACTCTGTATGTCGGGAGGCAAAACAGGTTATATGTGGAGTCCCGCAAAGCCTTTTGCTGTATATGCCAACACACAGGATAAGCTTGGTTTTGGAACGGGAACAGTCTCCAACTATGGGAAATCTATGGCCGAAGCGCTGAACCCGGGTTACACTTTTGTAAATAGCAAGGGTTTTACAGTCCTTGTCCATTACTCTCTTTCTTTAGGATTGAGATACTACCGCAATGCAGGGCCTGTGTTTCTACTGTTTGCCGCAGGCTACGACCTTGAGGGTGCGGCTATATTAGGCTTCGGCGGCGCTGCCGATACCAATAAGGATCTCGGGTATGATACAAATTTTTTCTATCTGAATCATGGGGTATCGTTCAAACTTTACATATCGTGGATGGGGAGTAAATAGCTTTTATTTCAAAATTCAATTTCTGCTCCGATCTCATTTTTTTCTGAAGGGATGGCTGTTTAATGGCGATAAAATTCCAAAGTTCTTTTTGCCGCTTTTGAATAACGAAAATTGATGAATTATTCTTTAACGAATTTTTTTGTATAGACTTCTTTTTCTGTAAACAATTTTACAAAATAAATTCCGCCTGGGATTTTAGACACATACATAACCGCTTTCTTATCAACCATAGATGTGTAAATGATTTGACCGATTTCATTCTGCAATTCAAATTTTAATTTATTGCCTGAAAAAGCTGTTTCTATTATGAGTTCATTTTTTACAGGGTTAGGGTAAATTTCAATTCCAATGTTATCTGTGATTTCATTAACCCCGGAAGTAAAACTGAAAGTTTGCGATTGTGCAGAACAACTGGTGCTATATGAAGTTACTACGACATAATAATTGCCTGTTTGCGCAGGAATATAAACCTGCCCTGTAGCGCCCGAAATGAGATTGCCATTAAAGTACCATTGATTACTAGTTGCAGCGCTTGAAACAAGCATATTCGATGATTGCTGAATTGTTGGAATTGTCGGATGGGGATTTACAGTAATAACTAAAATTGAAGCAGAGCCATCCCCATAATTATTATGTCCCATAACTGAAATATTACCAGAGACGGCAGAAGAATCATAGTTTACGGTGATACTGTTTGTTGAACTAGAACCAGAGGCACCGTAAGGTAAAGACCAAATATGAGACGTAGCATTGATAATTGGAGAAACAGTATAAGTTACAGAATCACGACCTTGACAAACTGATGTAAGACCGGAAATTGTACCTGCATTTGCAGGAAATAATGATACACCACCTGTAGTAGTTTTAAGAATTGTCCCACCATTGCCAACAGCATAACCCGTATCTGTATTAGTGAAATAAACTGAACATAACTGTTTAGTTGACCCGTTTGTTTGCGCTGACCAGTTAGTGCCTGCATTGATGGTTTTAAGAATTGTACCAGTATAACCAACAGCGTAACCCGTATTGGTATCGGTGAAATAAACTGAAAATAAAGTATTAGTTGTCCCGCTTGTTTGTTCTGTCCAATTAGTGCCTGCATTGCTTGTTTTAAGTATTGTACCAGTATTGCCAACAACGTAACCAGTATTTGCATCAGTGAAATAAACTGATCTTAAACACTTAGTTGTTCCGCTGGTTTGTGCTGCCCAGGTAGTTCCGCCATTAGTGGTTTTACGAATTGTACCACTACCGCCAACAGCATAACCAATATTGGCATCAGTGAAATAAACTGAAAGCAAATCATCAGATGAACCGCCTGTTTGTGCTGTCCAATTAGTGCCTGCATTGGTAGTTTTAAGAATTTTCCCACTACTGCCTACAGCGAAACCAGTATTAGTATTTATGAAATAAACTGAAAATAACAAATAATTTGAATCGTATGATAGTTGAGTCCAATTTGTACCTGCATTAGTAGTTTTAATAATTGTACCATTATATCCAACAGCATAACCTGTATTTGCATCGGTGAAATAAACTGAATATAAAGGACTCATATTAGGTGAACCGCTAAATTGTATTACCCAATCAGTACCACCATTGGTTGTTTTACAAATATTAGAACCACTGCTAACAGCGTAACCCGTATTAGCATCTGTGAAATAAACTGAATTTAATTGTTCATATGCAGATGTACCGCTAAATAAATTTGACCAGGCGGATTGGGCAGAAACAAAAGCTGTTTGAAAAATCAGCAACAGAACGATAATTGTTGTTTTCATAAATTTCAGTTTTTTATTATTTACTCCCTTCAAAACAAATCGGGTCATCCGTTTTCCAGTAAATAGCCACAAATTGGTTTGATCCTATTCTCATACCTGTTCCTTTAATGCTGACGTTTTTTCCTTCCCATTCAAGTTCATAAGTGAAATTACTGGATGGCGATATTTTTAATGTACCCTGAACTATACCTTCCTCTATCCCAATCCATGCATTATTATACTCACCGGAGATATCAACATCACTTTTTCCAACACTGTCTTCATCCTTTCTTCTTGCAATTTCATTCATTGTTTTTCCTTTATTTTGTAGAGCGTTATTAACGAATAATCCGTTCAATAATCCATTTTCTACGATTTCATAAACTACAAAACCATAAAACTTTCCGTTATTTTCCATATACTTTTTTTGTTTTTAAAGATTAATACTCGCATAAAAAAGCAGCGTGGTCAAATTTTCCACTATTGCCAATATTTTGTCAAAACGCCATATCTGTCGTTTCTGTTCGGGTATTTTTATAAAAAATCCCGGTTTTATTTTCTCATGCAATAATACTAAATTTTTTCCGGAACTGCAAAATAAAATATTGCACAATGCAAAACAAGATGGTACAGTATAAAAACCGAAACATTGTTGTCATTCATACCTTTACTAAATATGATGGCAATAGGAAAACAAATAGAAAAAGTGGTGCGGGAAAAGCGTTGGAGCATTACGGAATTTGCCCGGGAAATCAATACAAACCGTAATAATGTGTATCATATATTTGGTCGCAGAAATATTGAGACAGAACTATTGCAGAGAATTTCCAATGTATTGGATTTTGATTTTTTTCAATTCTATATTTCCGACGAAACCAAAACAAGGATCGTTTCCGAACAGTCTTCTCTATATACCACCAATGCTGAAATCAAGCGCCTGATGAAAAAAATATCCGTTCTTGAAAAAGAGATTAAAACCCTCATGGATCGCCTGCTCGACAAAGAAGAGATTATTGCGCTATTGAAAAAAACGCAAAAATAAATTGGGCAGGTTTTTAAAAGTGCCGCAGGTACGAAATATTAGACCAAAATGCAGCACCTGAAAATTATTGCAGTAGCCGAAGGCTCCTGACAATTTTTTAGCGATATCCCTGTCTTTCAGGAAATGCTGTCCGAGATGTTTCTTTGATCTGACTATGGTCATTTGATTTGTGAAATGATTTAATTTGAAAATTGATTTGCACTTTTCTTTTTCATTTCCAAATTGATTCACTTTTATCTTTTCACGCTGTTGTAATTCCCAAAAATGTTAAAATATTCTCAATATATTCTTTAGTTCCGACCTCGCTTTCTTTGGGCGCCCATGCCGCAAAGTCTTTGTCCGTAAGGGGAATGTATGGCCCGTCTTTGAGTTCATACACTGCCGTCTTTTTTTCAAGAGAAATAATAGTATGCCATATTTGGGGCGCTATTTCCACTCCGAATATTTTATTTTCCGCATTTAAAATAATATGATCTGTGATACGGCCCGCATCATCAAATTCAACCACAAGAAGGCTTCCCCGCAAAATAATAAACACTTCTCTTTTATCCGGGTTTTCATGTTTATGCGGCCGCACATACGACCAAGGCTCTATTGCATTGATCATCCGCTGCACCGGGTCGTCGCTCCGGCTGTGAAAATTATGCATGGTCCTCCTGCGATCTGAGGCTTTCCCCTTTTCGGATATTTTACTCACCAATGCTTCGTCAATTTTGATCATACTTCCGACAAATTTGTTTATTTTGATTTTTCCATTTTAAACTTTAATTATTCCAAACATTAGTACACTCTAAGGAATTGTTAAAAATTAAAGTTTACATTTTTATTAATGATGAATATCGAATACCTGCCCGCTTCGCAGCAGACGGGTCAAACCGCAGAATTATGAAGTATTTAAACACTTCGACATTCGTTATTCGGTGTTAATTATT
>JACREX010000212.1 GCA_016212695.1 Bacteroidia bacterium | reverse complement strand
TTCAAACTCTTGTTGTAATTGTATAAGCAATTTTTCCTGGTCATTGCCATCCAGTCGTCGGAACTGTTCTAATATTTCGGAATGTTGTTTCATTCCGCAAATATAATAATTTGCTGTTTAAATTAGAACTTAGCCCTTTATGTTAATTTAATTTTGATTTTTGAAATTTGCATTATGTATTAAGTTTTATAACGCAATGTTTTACGATTAACTATGAACAATTAACAATTAACAATTAACTTTATTATCTTGGTAACGAAATGTAAAATAACTGATTCACCAACGTCTGTCATATGCTGATTATTGAAAGTAAAATCGGAACTATTAAACAAAGCGATGAACGCGTTTACGGATTCCTTACGGATTTTAATAATTTCAAAAAGCTTTTCGGCAATAAAACCGACAACTGGGAATCAACCACGGATTCCTGCCGTTTTAAGGTTAAGGACTATCCGGAAGTGGGTTTGAAAATTATAGAAAAACAACCTTTCAATCTTGTGAAATATGCCGGGGAAGGCTCTGTTCCTTTCAGCTTTCATTTATGGGTTCAGCTAAAAATGAAAGAACCAAACGATACAAAAATAAAAATCACCATAAAGGCAGATATGAATTTAATGATGAAGAGCATGGCTGAAAAGCCGCTGCAGATGTTTGCCGACCTGATGACAGATTTCCTTTGCAATTATCATTATAATTATTAATTTTGATTTCAAATAAAAATTTACAACTATGAAAAAACTGAGCTTATTTATTATTGCAATATGTGTAGTGTCATTCAGCGCTTTTTCGCAGGGCGGCTGGGGTGATAAATTAAAAGACGTTACCGGCAAAGTTGCCGGCGGAGGAAAAGGTACAGGCCTGACTAACGACGAGATCATTTCCGGGCTGAAAGAAGCCCTGAGTGTGGGAGCAAAAAACGGAGCTTCGCTTGCTTCAAAAGCAGACGGGTTTTATAAGAACCAGCTTATATTCATACCCTTTCCACCGGAGGCCATTAAAGTGAAAAATGCAGCCGAGAAAGTGGGCATGAGCGCAAAAATTGAGGAATTTGTGATGACGCTGAACCGGGCTGCAGAAGAAGCCGCCAAAGAAGCCGCTAATGTTTTTATCAATGCGGTTAAAAATATGTCTGTGAGCGATGGCCTTAAAATATTAAAAGGCAGCGATAATGCCGCTACCGAATATCTGAAAAGCGCCACTTCGAACGAACTCAGGCAAAAATTTTTACCCATTGTAAAATCGGCCACACAAAAGGTTCAGGTAACAAAATACTGGGAACCCCTTATTAATAATTACAACAAAGCATCCCTGCTCACAGGAGGTGAAAAGATTAACCCCGACCTGGATGCCTATATTACCGATAAAGCTATTGACGGATTGTTCAAACTGATCGCACAGGAAGAAGCGAAGATACGCAAAGACCCCATAGCGCGGGTTTCAGATATACTGAAAAAAGTTTTTGCCAATTGATTTTTAAATAATTCTTAACGCAATTACCAGTACATCATCCGTTTGTTTTTCGTTCATTTTATAATTTTCGAAAGTGTTTTTGAGTATCTCGAATTGATCTTTAACAGGCAGTAACGAGAGGGATGAAATTAAGTTTTTGAATCTTGTCATCCCGAATTTATTGCCTTCTTCACCGCCGAACTGATCAATATACCCGTCTGTAAAGGAATAAAGATACAGGGTGTTTTCAACTGGAATTACCGTATCCCGGAAATCGGGGTTTTTTTCACTCGACAGCGCGCCGCCAATCGAAAAAATACTTCCTTCGATAATCCGTATTTCCCCGTTCAGGGCAATGATGATATTCTGATTGGCCTGCGATAAAACCAGTTCTTTTTTTCTTTTATCAAAATATCCGATTGAGATATCCATTCCGTTATCAACAAAATTGCCGCTTTGATTAAGCGAAGCGATCACATCGTTGTTCAGATTTTTGAGAATCAGCGAAGGGGTGAATATTTTTTTTCTTTCACAATATTGTTCAGAAGCGTGTTGCCGATCATGCTCATGAATGCGCCTGAAACGCCATGTCCCGTGCAGTCGGTAACGGCAAAAAATATTTTATCGCCTTCTTCGTGAAACCAGTAGAAATCGCCGCTCACAATATAGCGTGGCTTATAAAAAATAAACGAATCCGGAAATAATTTCCGAAGATGATCTTCTGAAGGCAAAATGGCATCCTGAATATATTTTGCATAGTTGATACTGTCAGTGATATGTTTATTTTTTCTGAAAGCTCATTATTAACCAAAGATATAGCATCCCGTTGCTGTTCGATCTCATCCTTCTGCGTGATGATTTCTTCTTTCTGCTGCCGGATCTCTTCCTCTGCTTCTTTAAGTTTCGTGATACCGGAATCTATGGCAATCAGTTTGATGATCCGGCCTGAAGGGTCGAGTATCGGGGTAAGGGTTGTCTGAACCCATATTTTACTGCCGGCTTTGGTTTCATTTAAAACTGTATAATTAACGGTTTCCCGTTTTTCGATGCAGCTTTGAATAATGTCTTTAATAAATGGGTTTCCACTCGCTTCAATGATATTAGAGCCAAACTCTTTGAAAAATTCATCAAGGGTAAATCCAAACAATTTTGTAAACCCGTCATTCACCCATTCGATGTTTCCTTTTCTATCGGTAATTACCACGGAATTGTCGGTTTCACTGGCCACTATAGAAAGTTTTTCGAGTTCTTTGTTGGTAAGTTCCAATTGTTCTGCCTGGGCATGAATTTCTTCGTTCTGTTGTTTTATTTCCTCGCTTTTTTCAAGGATTTCTGCATTTTGCTGTGAAAGCAGAATATTAGCCTTTCGTTTATCCCTGTAGCTTTTAAAGATAACCGCAGCAAGAAGCAGAAGCAGGGTAAAACCCCCGATAAAGGCATATTTCTGTAATTTCTGACTTTTCAGATCGGCATTTTGCAATTCGTTTTGTTTATTCAGAAGTTCTATTTTATTTTGTTTTTTTTCGGATTGCCATTTTGCTTCAGCGCCTGCTATGGCCGTTGTTTTTTCTTCTTTATACATGCTGTTTTTGGTAGCGATAAAAATTTCGGAATATTTGAAAGCGTCGGCCATATTGCCCATTTTTTTATATGCCTGCATCAGTATTTTAGCCGCTTCATTCTTATTGGGCAGGGCATTGATTTTATCCGATAATTCAAATGCCTTGATACCGGATTCAATTGAT
>JACREX010000211.1 GCA_016212695.1 Bacteroidia bacterium | reverse complement strand
ATAAATATAATAAAAAATCCGTTAGGATTGACCTGTTTATAGAAAAAATTGTAATTAATTGTATTTTAGCTCCACCTGCCTGCCGGCAGGCAGGTCGGAGCGTCCTGTTTAATTTTAAAAATCTTCATGCGTTTGCCCTGGGGTTTAATCAAAAAAAATGGACTGGGGTAATTTTAAAATCACTTGTCCAAAAATTATGGAATATAGAAATTACTGTTAGAACTGCTCAGGTGTGGCTCAAATCTTTAAAATAGACATGCGTTTGCCCTGTGAATACTGATTACCAAATGCAAACTATAAATTTAGACCATTTAAAGTATAATGCTTATCTTTGCGCTGATAAAAATAAATTAATCGTGGAAACAGCAAGATTAAAACAAATATTCGATTCGTTCAATTCCAAAAAAATACTTGTGATCGGAGATGTGATGATAGACTCCTACATGTGGGGTAAAGTCGAACGCATTTCACCGGAAGCGCCCATACCAGTGGTTTCTGTTACGCATAAAGAAAACCGTCTTGGCGGCGCAGGAAATGTTGCGCTCAACATTCAGGCGCTTGGCGCTACTCCCGTGTTATGCTCGGTAATCGGGAAAGACGATTATGAGAAAACGTTTTACAGCCTCATGGAAAATAATGCTCTGCCAATCCATGGCATTCTTTCTTCCCCTGAACGAAAAACGACCATCAAAACCCGCGTTATCAGCGATGGCCAGCATCTGCTCAGGGTAGACGAAGAAATAACAAATCCCCTCTGCAAAGAAACCGAAACACTCTTTATTCAAAAAATTTCTGAAATTCTCGCTGCGGAAAAAATAGATGCCGTGATTTTTGAAGATTACGACAAAGGCATTATTACGCCCGCGGTGATTGAAACCATTATAGCGCTTGCAAATTCCAACAATATCATTACATCGGTTGATCCCAAAAAACGCAACTTCGGCAGGTATGCCAACATCACATTGTTCAAGCCCAATTTCAAAGAATTTGCCGAAGGGTTGAAGCTCGATATCGAAAAAGGAAATTACGAAAGCATTAATAAAGCGGCTGCCCTGTTGCAGGAAAAAAATAATATCAGTTATGTTTTGATCACGCTGTCGGAACAGGGCGTGTTTATCCGCGACAAAAAAGAATACTTTCACATCCCTGCTCATGTACGTGATATAGCAGATGTTTCAGGCGCCGGGGACACTGTTATCAGCGTTGCCACGCTTTGCTTAACTGCAGGCCTTTCTCCTTCCGAAACAGCCATAATATCTAATACTGCCGGAGGCCAGGTGTGTGAAAAAGTCGGCGTTGTATTGATTGATAAAAACCAGTTGTATAAAGAACTGGCGGAGGACAGAAAGAATAAGGGATAGAAGTATAATCCTAAAAGGATTTTTAAAGTTAATAACTATGTAATTTTGCCAGAGGGATATTAAACGCTTCAAAAATTTTTCTTTGTTTTTTTGACACTTCTGAAATGAATGGTGTAGCATTATAAAGTTGGGTATGTTTTATTTTTT
>JACREX010000210.1 GCA_016212695.1 Bacteroidia bacterium | reverse complement strand
ACAACAACACCAAAGCCAACCCCACAAGCATCAATTGTTTTCAATGCCTCGCGAATATTGCTTTGAACATTTATTTTGTATTTATCGAGGTCTGTCATTATGAAGTATAAATTAAATTTTATCGCTTTTCTTTGTACATTAATTTTCTTACAAGTATGATAAGAATACCATTATTTTTTAAAATCACTCCAGTTTAAAACTTTGTCAAAATCAATGTCATGAGCTAATTTCCTTCCTATAACATATTTTGCCTCATTCGGAGGTATTCCGGTTCCAGGTCTTTTAAAAAGCAAGTCATCTGTTGTAAGTATATCTCCCTTCTTCATGTCTCTTGAAATAACAATACTTCGACGAAATTTTGCCCGTTTTGAAAATTCATCTGCAGAAACAATACGTTTGTATCCTCCTAATGAATTAACTATTTCCTTTCCAAACTGAACTATTTGTTTTAGCTCATTTGGGTCAGCCGAGATTTCATGATCCCAGCCATGCATATTTTTATCAATTGTAAAATGTTTTTCAATAATACAAGCGCCCAAAGTAATTGCTGCAAGTGGAATATGAATACCAAAAGAATGATCGCTAAAACCAACGGGATACCCAAAAGTCTGTTTTAACATTGTAATATTATTCAGATTAATATCTTCAAATTTAGGCGGGTATATTGCAATACAATGTAACAGGATAATTTGAAAATTATTCTGTTTTTCAATTGTCCTTACGGCTATATCAATCTCTGATAAATCGGCCATTCCGGTTGACAATACTATTGGTTTTCCTGTTTGAGCTGCGTATTCTAACAATGAAAGATTATTAATATCCATTGAAGCGATTTTAATAAAAGGAACATCCAGTTTAATTAATAGATCAATTTCTTCATTACTGAACGGAGAACTGCTAAAATCGATTTGTAGAGAAGCACAATATTCTTTTAAATCATAATGTTGATCTTCCTTTAAAAAATAAGCTTCAACCATTTCTCTTAATGAACCAAAATGTTTTTTGGGAGAATCATTATATTTGGTATTGCGTTCATACTCTTCTTTTGCAATAAGTGATGCAGGAGTCCATGACTGAAACTTCACACAATCGCTGCCACATTCTTTGGCAGCCCTTATAAGGCTTTTGGCAATATCCATATCGCCATTATGATTTGCACCAAGTTCTGCAATTATATATGGATATTTTGCGTTTTTTATTTGATCAAAAAAATCAGGTTTCATATTGTTTTATTTGTTCTAAAGTTAAAATTTCGCTCCACCAGCCACAAAATATTTTATCAAAGTTTGTATTGATAATATCAATATATTTTTTTCTGTAGTTATCTACTTTCAATGCCGTTTTCAATTCTTTTATTTCAATGTATTTTTTATTAAATAGGTTTTCTTCAGGCAAATTATTTTTGTTACAATACTCTGTTATTCCATCATAATGCAATGATTTTACAATTAGTCCCTGTTGTAAACTCTTTTCGTTTATTTTTTTTGAAATCCCGACTAAATTCTCATTATACTGTCTGTAAAATGTGATTGTCTCGTCTGTAAATATTCCTTTACAATTATTTAGCAATAAAATAGTATAAATGAACCAATCGACTGCAATTATATTTTCAGGTATTTCTATTTTTATTTTTTGATTTAGTTTTATTGCAGAATTTCCAAGCCCTACAAGATTTTTGTTTAGTAAAAAATCAATCGTATTAACGTTTTTTTTTGAGAAAAAATCTGACAAGAAATTTTCTTTCAAATTCTTTTTGTTATCATCAACTATTGTTAATTCATTACAAACAAAATCATATTTTTGTAACTGTTTTTTTGTGATTTTAATTCTATTGTTTGAAAAATAATCGTCAACATCTGAGAAAACCAAAAAATTATACTTGTTTTCAACAGCATAATCATAAATTAACTGACGAATTGATGCTGGAGTTAATTTCAGATTAACATCTATCCAGATTGCTTTACTAAATTTATTTTTAATTTCTATTTTTGCAAAGTCGTTGACAATAAGTAAATCAAACTTTTTATCAGTTTGATTATTTAATGAATCTAAATAATCATTAAGGTATTTTTCAACACCGGGGAAAATTACACCAGCAATGAGAGTATTATTTTTCATCTTGTGATTCGACTTTCACAACTGAATTTGCTTTGATAAAACTATTTTCAGGAATTTTAATATATTGTTTGCTAACGGCGCCGCTACCAAAGAAAGTATTATCGCCTACTTCAACTCCACCGTTTATTATTGCACCAGTAGAAATGTGGCAATGATTCCCAATAACAGCATCGTGCTCAACCATGGCTTTTGTATTAATTATGGTATTGCATCCGATTTTTGCGCCTGCATTAACTATTGCATGATGCATGATAATAGTTCCCGCGCCTATCTCTGCATGTTTTGACACATAAGCCGTAAACGAAATTATTACCGGGAAATTCCCATTCAGTAATTTAACCTTATCATATAAGGCTATTCTGTTTTTGTTCGATTTTATATGACCAACAGCAATATGATAATTTTGATATGATTTTATTAGCGTTGGCAAATCATCATCAGTCCCGATAATTTCATAGTTTAATACTTTCTTCCCGATATTCTCTTTTATATCAATAATACCGGCAATCTGAAATAAACCTGCTGATTCGATTACGTCAATCACTGATTTGCAGTGTCCACCGCCACCAATTAAGATAATATTTTCCTTTTTTTTCAAATTCATATTCTCACACTACTCGGAATATTTACTAATCTGTCTTCGAGCCATTGTGCATTTTCAAGATTTGTATGCAGACAATTTTTATACATCGGTAATTTGTTCATGAGTGTCCATGCAGGTCGTGTCATCACACCATTATCATTTGTGTATTTTAAAAATTCATCACGTTGATTTCTGTCTTTTAAAAAAATTATATTGAGCCAGTAATTTGAAAAACAATTTTCTTTTTCAGTAAAAAATTCTATACCCTGTTTTGTAAAAAACTCTTTATATAAAATAGCAGTTTCTCTTTTATTTGCAATATACTCATCTAATTTTTCCATTTGTGCGCAACCAATGGCGGCATTCACATTTGTCATACGATAATTATATCCTAATTCATCATGAAAAAATTCGTATGGATGCGGAACTTTTGCAGTTGTGGTAATGTATTTTGCTTTTTTAGCGAGTTGTTCATCATCGGTAATAATCATTCCGCCGCCACCGGTTGTAATGGTTTTATTGCCATTAAAACTCAATATGGCAGCTTTTCCGAAAGTGCCTGTATGCTTACCGCAATATTTGCTGCCAATGGATTCAGCGGCATCTTCAACTACGACAATGTTATACTTATTGCATATGTTATTTATTTTATCTATCAGACATGGGTGGCCAAAAATATGCACTGGAACACATGCTGTAATTTTATTGTTTGTTTTTTTGTTGTAGCAAAAACCATCGTTTCTGATCTCGGCAAATTGCCTTAAAAATTCTTCGAGTTTCTCTGGACTCATTCCCATGTTTTGCTTTTCAGAATCAATAAAAACATGATTTGCCCCACAATAAGCTATAGCGTTTGAGGTAGCCACAAATGTGAGCGCCTGCGTAAGTACTTCGTCGCCGGGTTTCACGCCGCAAAGCTTTAACGCGATTTCAAGGGCGCATGTTCCATTAACTACTGCAACAGCATATTTTGCACCTGTGTATGTTGCAATTTTTTCTTCAAAAAGAGAGACAAAACGACCTACGTATGAAACAAACGTTGTATCAATACATTCGTTCAGATATTTTTTCTCATTGCCTGAAAAAACAGGAGCGTGAAGTGGGATAAAATCCTTTGTTTTATATATCTCCCTGACAAAATTTATTTCATTGCTAAACATCTTATCCTAATTCGGTAAATTTTCAAATAGTATTTTCGTATATTCTTTTCTTCCTGTAATAAAAACGTGGTCTGAATTATAATAAAATTTAACTGGTATTTCTATTTCCAGAAGATTTATAAATTTTGTTTTAGGAATATTTTCTAATGCCTTACAATTTGCTAAAAATTTCCTATACGAATCTTCAATATATCTCATCACAGTAATAAAATATTTTTTTGAAGCTGGCAAAACAACAACAATTTTCTGTGTTGAATCAGGAAAACTCATTAATAATTTACGCAATGTTATAAATCTTTCAACCTGTTTATATTTTGACAAATCCGCATAGTAATTTTTTAATTCATCTTCACTTATTTCTTTCTGTTTTGTTGAAATAGTATCTATTCCAATATCTCCGTAATTATTAAAAACAGGATAAAATCCACAAAATTCAACTTTCTCTTTTATTGAAAAAATAGTTAAAAAAAATCTATCAACAGAATTACAAAAAATATTTCGTCCAATTTTATAATAATCTTTAACCGAATTTTTAAAATTTATATTATCTCCTCCTCGGTCAATCAAGTTTCTATGTGTCACATTATATATTATAATTTTAATATGACATAAATTTTGTTTGTTAAGCAGATCAAATAAAACCGCTTCATTAACGACTGGAGAAGCAGCCCAGATAGATAAATTCAATATCTTTGGTTTATAATTAAACTTCTTATAAAAGAGCTCTGATAATTCTTCAGAATCGATTCCACATAAAGATTTGGAATCTCCTAATATTAAAACATCTGTTTTTTTTATTTCTTTTTCTGCCAATAAAAATCTTTCAAACTGATGTTCTTTTGTTTTAATAAAAATAGATACAGAATTATTTAACAAAATAATAATTGCAACTAGTGCATGAAATACACCACACAACAAAATAATTTTTATTAAAATTTCTCTCACCTAAAATTGAAAATAGATAAATGCAGTATTATCAAATACTCCAAGATAATAAATAGCAAATACTAAAATAAAATAGGAAGACCACCTGAACAATAACGACTTTTCTGATATTATTTGAATTAAACTCCCTCGTCTCTGATATATCTGAATAATAGTCAGAAATATTAATAAAATAAAAGATATTATAATACTTTTCGAGTTCGTATTCCAAAAAGAAATAAAATCACTTGAAATAAAATTACTTGTGATAATTGAAGATTTTAAAATGATATTTTTTAAATTAATAATAAATTCAAACAGTGAAATAAATATTTTTTTAATTATTAAAAATGCATCACTAAGACTTCGGGCTCGAAAAAATATCCATGCAAAGCAAGTTAATGCAAATGTAAATAGTACATTCAATACAATATTCGCTTTAGGTATTTTATGCAACCCTATAAATTTAGCAATTTTCATTTTCGTATTATCCGTTAAAATTGCAAATACAAGATAAAAACCATTGAGTGCACCCCAAATTATAAATGTCCAGTTGGCTCCATGCCAAAGGCCGCTAATAGTAAAGGTTATAAAAAGATTATAATACCACCTCCATTTTACGACTCTGTTTCCGCCAAGTGAAATATACATATAATCTCTAAACCATGAAGAAAGAGAGATGTGCCATCTTTTCCAAAACTCAGAAATTGATTTTGAAAGATATGGTCTATTGAAATTCCGCATTAATTTAAACCCCATTACTTGTGCTGCCCCAAGAGCGATATCGGAATAACCTGAAAAATCACAATATATCTGAAATGCAAAAAAAAATGTAGCAAGAAAAAGCACTGCACCGGAATGCTCGCCGGGTGTGTCATAAATTTGATTCACTAAAATTGCCAGCCTGTCGGCAATGACAACCTTTTTAAACATTCCCCATGCCATTAATTTCAATCCATCAGTCACTCTTTTGTAATCAAAAGTATGCTTCTGATAAAATTGTGGAAGCAAATTCTGAGGACGCTCAATAGGGCCTGCAACCAATTGAGGGTAGAACATTACATAAAGCGAATATATTCCAAAGTTCTTTTCTACTTTTTGGTTTCCTCTGTAAACTTCAATTACATAGCTGAGGCTTTGAAATGTATGAAATGATAACCCTATAGGTAAAATAATTTTTAAAACATCAATCGGATAATTTAAATCCAGAACTCTTGCTAATTTAGCAAAATTTAAATTAAAAAAATTAAAGTATTTAAAAACAAAAAGTACTAAACAAGTAGAAATAATACTAATTATTAAATATTTTTTCTTTTTGCTGTCCGTACTCTTTTCTATATAAATACCAGCAAAGTAATCAATTAAAATTGTAATAAAAAGTATTAAAATATACTCTGGAATGAAGGCCATATAAAAAATACAACTAGCTGTCAATAGCAACAACCAGCGGTATTTGTGTGGCAGTAAAAAATATAAGCCAGTAACAAAAGGAAAAAAAAACAGAAAACTAAATGAATTAAATAACATTAGCTGTTTTTATATTTATTGTCATCCGGATCTGAAAGAAAACCATCATCAATAATTTTTATTATCTGAACTATTCCGTCTGGAACTTTTTTGGTAATTTCATACCCAAGCCTATTTTTTATTTTATTAAAGTTCACTCTGTAATCTCTTGGATCTTCACTTTTATGAACATATTTTATCTGAGACTCAGGTAAAAATTTCTTTATTTCATCAACAATCATTTGCTTCTGATAATTTTCCGTAGTATCTCCAACATTAAAAACATCAAAAGCAACTTTTTCAGATTCACTTTCAATACATAATACCACAGCCCTAGCTAAATCAACTACATGACAATAGGGTCTCCAAAATTGTTCGCCGAAAATAACCAGTTCTCTGCCTAATGCCAATTCTTTAGTAAATTCATTAACCGTTAAATCAAATCTTGGTCGCAGAGATAATCCATATACTGTAGAAAATCTCAGGCAGGTTGGTTTGCAAACATTTGTTTTATTTTGTGATAATAAAAAAAATTCAAATCCAACTTTTGTTTCAGCATATAAAGATATCGGAGATAATTCTGATTCTTCTGTCACAAAACTCTCCGTATCTTTCATTTTTCCATAGTTACTACACGTAGAAGAAAAAATAAACTTTTTAACTCCTGCTTCATTTGCTTTTTGATATAGCATCTTTGCTCCTACAAGATTAGTTGAAGTTGTCAATTCCGGATTTTTTGCACAAGCAGGATCTCCAACAATAGCGGCAAGGTGAGCTATGTAGTCAATTCCCTTAACAGATTTTTCAACATCTTTTTCATTCCGAACATCACCTTTTATAAAAGTAAATCTAGACAAATTCAATAAATCCAGAATCGGTTCTCCGCCGAAACTTAAATTATCAAGTACAGTAACATAATACCCTTTTTCGAGAAGTAGTCTTACTAAAACACTTCCAATATAACCAGCACCACCCGTAACTAAAATATTTTTATTTTCTTTCATTTTTTTGCTTCAATATAAAGTGATATTTTAGGATTTGAGTTATCAAATAAATTAACATTTCTTAACACAGGGGATCTGCTTTGACCATAAGCTGATTCATATATTTCTGTAAACCCTGCATTTTTTAAATATCGTATAACTTTCTTTTTATTCCACCAATTTATATGACTTCCAACCGTATTCTTTTGCAACTCGCGGGAACATTTTGAAGTACAATAATTCAATGCAGATTCATAATCTAATTCTTTAAAAACCCGGTGAAACTCTTCATCATTAATACGGATTTCTGCCCCATAATTAAAAATAACTGAAGTATGTTGCGCAAAATGATCCAAGAATATTTGCGAAGTAGATGCTTCATTTAACGGGATTTTCATATCCATTTGTTTACAAACTTCTGGGTTACTATAATAATCAATCCAATAAAAATAATCACGATCATTTTCTTTATATGCTCTATAATCTAAATCAACATCAGGACATGTTATCCTGAAATAAGCTCTGGGTTTTAAAATTCGGAAAACCTCAGCAAATAAATGCTTGGCATTGTCATCAAAAATATGTTCAATAGTATGGCTTGTATAAACTATTTCTGCTGTTTCTGTTTGAATTGGAATTGAATCATTTGTAAGTAGATCATAATTAATAGACGATCCATTTAATTTTCCATACCAATCAGAGTCTTTATCAACATTAGTCCATAATGGATGATTAAAGCTACCAGCCCCAATGTTATAAAATCGTTTATTGTTTACACTATCTGTATTATAAATTCTATTATAGATATCTAAGTCCTTATTCTTCTTATCTTCCGTATCTGTATCATCTTTCTTTTTTATAATCTCATAACCATAATTATTTAACCAATTTTTAATATGTCTCTTAAATATTCTTTTCATGCTTTTCTTAAATTTAATTACTGATCTTTATTATATTCCAATTTAATAAAGTGCTAAAATATCCTACTCTTTTATTGCCAACAGTTGTTTTAATATCATTTAATTCAAACGAACAAACATATTGATTTGTAAAATAAGTTTGATTAATTGATTGTGGTGAAGCAAATCCCATAATAACAGAATATTTCCCATGTCCAAGAGTTCGTGGAGGGATATTAATACATGTTTTATAAATGCCTGATTCCAAAAAATAAAGACAATCCGGATTAATATCTAAAGAATACGAAGATAAAATAGGTAAATTTTCTTTATCATAAATCGAAATACAACCATATAAATCAGGTAATTTGCATTTTGTTTTAAATGTAAATTCTATAGAAACAACTTCATCACAATTAAAATATTGAGTTACTTCATTATTATTATTTAAAAGACGTACTGTTAATAATTGGAATTCTTTTGTTTCATCATCTTGAAATTTTCTTTCTGCAACATTTGCTTCAATTAGTGTATCATTTAAATATATTTCTGTTATTATATTTGGTTCATCGTTTGCAATTATATTTCCATTTTTGATTAATATACAACGTTTACATAATTGTTTAATTGCATACATATTATGGCTTACAAACAACACAGTTCTTCCCTGTCCTGCGACTTTCTGCATTTTCCCAAGACATTTTTTTTGAAACTCTGAATCTCCAACTGCCAGCACTTCATCAATAATTAATATTTCCGGGTCAAGATGAGCGGCGACAGCAAAAGCCAGGCGCACATACATGCCGCTGGAATAACGCTTAACAGGAGTATCAATGTATTTTTCAACACCAGAAAAATCAACTATTTCATCAAATTTATTTTTTATTTCAGCTTTTGTCATACCCAGTATAGCTCCATTAAGAAATATGTTTTCTCGGCCTGTGAGTTCAGGGTGAAAACCTGTGCCAACTTCGAGCAGGCTGGCAACACGGCCTTTAATATTAATTTCACCAGTAGTAGGACCCGTAACACGCGATAATATTTTTAACAAGGTAGATTTACCGGCTCCGTTTTTACCGATAATACCAAGTACTTCACCCTGTTTCACTTCCATGTTAATATCTTTAAGCGCCCACACATAGTCTCCGCCTTTTATATTTAGTGTATTTTCTGAGCCAACACGTGCAAAAGGGTCTTCGTTCTTAAATGTTTTGAAAAGCCATCGCTTAAAATCATTGGAAATGGTTCCTGTTCCAATCTGGCCTAAGCGGTATTGCTTGGAGACGTTTATTATCTGGATTACGGTGTTCATTATTTAATTTGGAAATGTGCTGATGTGATGATTAATTGATGGGGGATTATTCGGTTACTCAATGTACCAATTAATTTTTATAGTTGACTTTTAATTTTCAATAACCTGTTTTATCACTGCCAGCTCTTATATTCTCACGCTACTCGGAATATTTATTAATCTGTCTTCGAGCCATTGTGCATTTTACAATGCAAAATAACCACCTGTTTTCTTACTACCCCTGAATTCAATTATGCCTGCATCTTTTAGTTTTTTCAGCCATTTCTCAAGTGTTTTGAAAGGGATGTGGGTAGCTTCAGCAATTTCAATTGTTTTTTTGCCTGGATGCTTATAAATATATGTTTTAACAATAACTATATTCTCTTTTAACCCCCCATTTAATCCCCCATTTAATCCCCCATTTAATCCCCCATTTAATCCCCCATTATTACTACTGGTATTATCTAACTTCACACTTAATGGAACTATTCCAATAAAATTATCCTCTTCTTTAAAAACAATATTTTCGCTGCCGGAATAAGCCTTTGAATATTTAAATACATTTCTTATTCCGGTTCCCAGTTCTTCAGAACGGCCCATTTGAGTGAATAATTGTGCAATATTTGGATTTTTCGGGAAAGGAGTAAAATTACCAGGTAATAATTGCCCAAAGACATGTGGTTTATTTGCGTTTACAGTTTCAACCCTATCCTTAAAAATTATAAGAGAAGCAGGGTAAGCATTCGTATATTCTCTGTGAATAATAATATTTGCAACAATTTCACGAAAGATTTTATCGCGTAACGAAATGCGTTGAGTACCTTCCATAAAGAACTTATCCGGTAAATGTTTTTCAATAAAGTTCATTAATTTCTCATAGGCATCAATCAGATTGCACCGGATATTTTCACGATCATCGTACCTGTCAGTGTCAACCCTGCGCAACAATACGTCTGTCTTGTAATGTGGAATGGCACTTCGAATAATTTCATCTTTACCGAACAAAAGTAATGAGGCCAAAGTAAATCCGGTGATACCCGTTGCAAGGTCTTTTCGAAATAAGCCTGAGGTATTAAAAAACTCCTTATTTGAAAGATCATTCCATGGATGATCAGATCTGTTTAGTTTTATAAGCTTTCTAGATTTTTCAACAATCCCTGGTTTAAAATCCTTTTCTTTTAAAAACGGATAAATTGTATTTTCAGAATACAGCGAATTCTTCCGAGTATATAAATTCATTATTTGCTTATCTGATTTAAGTTCAAAATCACCATCAACACTCCTGTCAAATATTTTACCATTGCATTTATGTACTTGCGATGATATAGGAACAAAAATAGAAATAAGTGTTTTCTTTTTATATAAAACAATTTGTGGCTCAATAAGAAAAGAGGGATATAGTTTTTGAGGATTATTGCTTAAATTGGCAATATTTTTGCAAAATATCACAGCTTGATTTTCATCAACACCTTCAATGGTTTTATCATCATTGACCCCTAATAAAATAGTTCCACCATTCCGATTTAAAAAAGCACAAATTGTATCAAAAATATTTTCAGGAAGTTGACGACCTGTTTTCTTAAATTCTACAGAAACACCCTCGCCTTGCTTTATTATATCAGGAATAGTATTGATCATATTCTTACACTACTTGGAATATTTACTAATCTGTCTTCGAGCCATTGGGCATTTTCAAGGTTTGTATGCAAACATTTTTTATACATTTTGAACAAATCTGGTAATTCATTATGAAACAAATCAATAGTATTAAATCCTTAATGAATTTATTTCCTGCTGATTCAAATAACTGATTAAAACTGCATTACGCGGACGCTGGTAGATAAACATATTACCGGCAGCCACTGCGGATGCTCCATTTGCAATTGCCTCTTTAAAATGGTTAATGCCGCCTGCTCCTCCATTTGCAATCACCGGGACAGAAACGGCATTGCAAATCTCTCTTATCAGGATTATATCATACCCCATATAGGTTCCTTCACGATCAACGGATGTTAATAAAATTTCTCCCGCACCGCGGCTTTCGCATTCTCTTGCAAACTGCACCGGATTCTTTTTTGTATTTTCATTTCCACACCCTGTGTAAACACTAGTTTTGCCCGACCAGTTTTTTTTCACATCCATGCTCGCCACCACGCTCTGGTTTCCATATTTATTTGCAATTTGAGTTATTAATACAGGATTATTAACTGCAGAATAATTTAATATTACTTTTTCAATTCCATTAAAAAAAATCTGGTCGGCTTGTTCCAGATTTGTTATTCCACCGCCATAAGACAAGGGCATGAAGGCTTCTGATGCAATTTCTGCAATTTGAATAATATTCGGGACTTTTCTTTGTTTGGTAGCCGATATATCAATAATGGCCAGTTCATCAACTTCTTTTTCGTTAAAAATCCTGACAGAATTGATAGGATCTCCGACATACTGGTGGTTTTTAAAGTTTTTGCCTTTAACCAAACCTCCGTTTTGAATCAGCAACGTGGGTATAACTCGTATTCTTCGCATTTATAATTGAGCAAAATTTTCTAAAACAGCCATTCCGAATTTATGACTTTTTTCGGGATGAAATTGTACTCCGTAAATATTTTCTTTGTTAACGGCAGCCGTGTATGTATATCCATATTCCGTTGTGGCTAATACATCGTTTGGATTTGTGCAATTTATATGAAATGAATGAACAAAATAGTAACGCGGTATTTTGTTTATATTTACATTCAGCGGCGATTCTTTAACATAATTCACATCGCACCAGCCCATATTTGGAATGGTTAGCGGCTCGTTCATTTTTAAAATATCAAATTTTTTACATACTCCTTTAATCCAGCCCAGGCCATTTTCCGTACCCTCCTCGCTTTTCTCCAGAAGCATCTGCGCTCCCATGCAAATACCCAGAACAGGTGTTTTTTCATCCATCGCCTTTCTTTGCAATGTTTCAAAAAAAATTGCTTCCCTTAGCTTTTTCATCCCATAATCGAAATGACCTACGCCCGGTAAAATAATTTTTGTCGCCCGCTCTACTTCTTCAATATTCGCAGTAATTATGCAATCGAAACCTACCCTCTTCAACATATTTTTAATGGAAAACAGATTGCCCAGGCCGTAGTTGAGAATTGTGATCACTTTTTTAATGTTTTGATGTATTTATTATCTGAAATTTTGATGTTTTAATATAAAAAAATTAAATAAACTGGGGAAATATTACATTTTCATGGTCAAAATATTTCCGGCTCAAAACATAATACCGTCTAATTCCAAGAGAAGATGATATTTTCCTTAGCCTTTCAATATCCGATACGTCTGCTTTGTTCTTCACTTCAAAAGCAATTTCGTTATTGATAATAAAATCAATTTCAGAAGTACTCCTTTTATTATAAAAAGACAGGTTCCCATAAACAGCCAACTGATTACATACAGCGGTTTCTATCAATTGTCTTTCCGTAACTTTTGCTACAAGATTTAATATGCCCGTATCGGAAAAATATACTTTTTTCCCTCCGGCTATGCTTCTGTCTATACTTTTTGAAAATTTAGGTATTAATTTCAGGAAAAAAGTTCCCTGCAGAAATTCAATATAATTGTAAACTTTTACCCTGTTTGTACCTAGCTCTGAGGCTAACTTTGTTATATCAAGAATACTTCCGTTCCTGGGAGCCAATAATAAAATAAGATCACGTAATTCCCTAACTTCCTTAAACTCAGAAAACACATTAATATCCTTTTTAAAAAAAGACGAAAATATATTTTTTAAAATCAGTGTTTTTGTTTTTCGATCGTTTGTAAGCACAACTTCAGGAAATGAGCCGAATTCTATAAATTCGTCAAAGGCTAAAGCGCGCTTTGAATAAGAATACTGTGATATTTTTTCGAATGATATTTTATTATCTGTATCAGAAATTATTTTTTCCGGGACTTCTCCATTAAAATACAAAAACTCCGTAAATGAAAGCTGTGGTAGTATATACAGAAACTTTCTACCGCTTAAAGATTCCGGAAACAGGTTGCGTAAATAATAATTTGAAGAACCTGTTAAAATAAATTTTACCTGATGATGATCAATCAAATACTTTATGATAATTGTTATTTCAGGAAAATTCTGTATTTCATCAATAAAAACCGTTAGTTTATCTTTTGCTTTTGCCTGTGCCAGTTTTTTCAATTCATGAAAAATCAGGTTATAATCTTCCGCTTCAAATAATATCCTGTCGAGGGGATTGTCAAAGTCAAACCATAATTTGGGATTGCCTGTTATTTCATAAATCTGACGCATCAACGTGGTTTTTCCCACCTGCCTCATTCCACAAATAACAATAGCATTTTTATGTTTAAGCTGGGGTAATATGTCAAAATATAATTTTCTGTACAGCATTGTATTAAATCAAAAATATCTAATTTTATGCTGCATCATAAAAATTAATTTTCAAATTTTGCAGGAAAAATAGAAAAAAATTATAACAGAATTTTCACAACATTCCCGATGAATTCAATTTGTTCTTTGGTAAGCTCGGCATACATGGGTAAAGATAAAAATTCTTTTGACAATGCTTCTGCTACCGGAAAGTCGCCGTCTTTATATCCAAGATGCCTGTATGCCGGCTGCAGGTGCAATGGAAGCGGGTAATGAATGCCGTAAGAAATATGATTTTCTTTCAGCGCGGTAATAATTTTTTCCCGCTGTTTTGTAGAAATAGAATAAATGTGGTAAACATGTTTTTTGTACTGTGATCTTTCAGGAAGTGTTATATCCGGATTTTTTAACATTTTATCATATAGTTGCGAATTTAAAATTCTTTGTTCTGTCCATTGTTGCAAATATTTCATTTTAATAAGTAAAATGGCGGCCTGTAACGTATCTAATCTGTAATTATATCCTTCAACATCGTGATAATATTTTTCTTTTCTCCCATGATTTGCGAGCATACGGGCATTTTCGAAGTACCTGCGATTATTTGTTACGACAGCACCGGCATCGCCATAAGCGCCCAGATTTTTACCCGGATAAAAACTAAAGGCTGCAATATCGCCGAATGTTCCGGTTTTTTTAAACTTATATTCTGATATGTGCGACTGGGCGCAATCTTCAATAAGTTTAAGATTATATTTTTTTGCAATCTCAACAATTCTATCCATTTCACAGGGGTTTCCATGCAGATGAACCGCTACTATCGCTTTTGTTTTATCGGTAATTGCGGCTTCAATTTTATTCTCGTCAATATTATATGAAACCGGGCTGATATCTATAAATACAGGTTTTGCTCCTACCTGCCTTAATGCTTCTGCGGTAGCAATAAAAGTCATAGTCGGAACAATAACTTCATCGCCCGGCCGAATACCGACAACCTCATAAGCAAGATGCAGCGCAGATGTCCCGCTTGAGCAACCGACACAGTATTTCACTTCCTGCATTTCGGCAAATTTTTTTTCAAACAGGGCAACTTCCGGCCCATTAATAAAATTATAATTTTTTATAACCCTGAAAATGGCTTCGTCAATTTCTTCCTGTATTGATTTATACTGTAAATCCAGGTCCATGAATGGGATCATACTTTCTCAATTAATGTGTAAATACTCTGTATTTAAACTAAAAACGGGATACCTGCTTGTCGCAGGCAAGTTTTATGAATAGAAAAAGAGGTAGGAGGCAGGAGGTAGGAAATAAGAAAAATGAAATCCAAAATCCCCATTTCCGCTACTGATTTTACCGATTACCAAAATGCAGACCATTCAAAGTATAAAATATATAATGTATTACCGTATTTTTTTTGCAGGATTTCCTGCGTAAATCCCGCTTTCATTAATATCTTTCGTTACAACAGACCCTGCTCCTATTACAACATTGTCGGTTATTTTCACCGGGAGTATAGTAGCATTTGTGCCTATTGAAACATTGTTGCCGATTTCGGTATTTTTCCATAGCGATTTGTCGCCTAGGGCAGGACCTCCCTTAGCAAAAGTATCATTAATAAACATAGCTCCGTGAGAAACAAAACAATCGTCTCCTATAGAAACCAATTCGCAAATAAAAGCATGCGACTGGATTTTACAATTGTTTCCGATAACAACCCCTTTCTGAATTTCAACAAACGGGCCTATGAACGTATTGTTGCCGATTTTGCATTCATAGATATTTACAGGTTCAACTACAACTACATTGTCGCCAAATGATATGTTGCGGATAGCGCTTTGTTTGATAACAGGGTTGCTCATATTTTACGCGGATATGTGCTGATTATTTGATGTGGTGATCCGATGATTAAACCGTATCCATAAATGTGCGTTCGACTTTATTGAAAACAAGAACTCCGATAACCAGAATCACCAATGTGAAAACAGCGCTATAGCCCAGTTGAAACCAGTTAATTGTTCCGGAACCGAGTAATGAGTATCTGAATATTTCTATAATGGACGACATAGGATTGGCTATAATAAAAATTTTATATTTTTCCGGCAACGCCGAAACGGGGTAAATTATCGGAGTTGCATACATCCAGAGCTGGACGCCAAACACAAGCAAAAAACGCAAATCGCGATACTTCGTGGTAAGCGATGAAAAAATAATTCCAAAACCAAGGCTAAGGCCGGCTAATAAAACAATTAAAACAGGGATTAACAAAACATAAATATTGGGGGTGAATTTTGCACCGGAAAGCCAATAAAAAATCATACATGCAATAAGGAAAGAAAATTGTATTGCAAACTGGATTAAATTAGAAATAACAATGGAAACAGGAGAAACCAATCTTGGAAAATACACCTTCCCAAATATTCCGGCATTTGAAATAAAGGTATCAGACGTGGCGGTTAAGCAGGTTGAAAAATATGTCCAGCCGACAATCCCTGTCATATAAAAAAGCATTGGAGGAAGCCCGTCGGTTGGTATTCCCGCTATTTTTCCAAATACTAAAGTAAACATTAATGTTGTCAGTAAGGGTTGTATTATAAACCATGCGGGACCTAAAATACTCTGCTTATATTTGGAAACAAAATCTCTGCGAACAAAAAGCATAATCAGATCCTTGTATCTCCACAGTTCTTTCAGGTTAATATCCAACAGATTTTTCTTGGGCCTTATTGATAAATCCCAATTAATATTTTGTTCTCCGTTACTCATAAAAATTTATAGTGGAAAATTTTGTTTTGATTTTCCATTATCCACAATAACATCAAAACTTCCGGATAATGCGATAATAAACTCATGCTGTTATTTAAATGCATGGCCGCCACGCACTTCCCCTCCGGGCACATCGTATATCCAATAAGAGCGTTTTACTTCAAACGGAATATGTGCGCCTCCTTCTAAAAATGTTAAATTACCGCGAGGGTCTGAGATTTTAGGGAGATTTATTATTTTTATCATCTATTTAATTGCCCTTGCCTTTTCTGATTGAATATTATTTGTTCCCGTTTATCGAATTCTTAATGTAATTTATTCATCTCCTATCTATAAAGCTTCGCCTCCTCAGTCACATACTATTACCTCTGACCAAGCAGAAAAATTAGCGGACAAAGTTATAAAAATATTTGATTTATGCTGCATTTTTTACCTAATATCAAATACCCAAAAAGAACTCTGAATTTGTGGCTTTGATTCATAGTAAACTGATATTTTTCCCAATGGGAAAAACAAATGATAAAATTAAGGATTATGCCTTGGAAAGCGCCTGTATATGTGCGGGAGAAATATCAACCAGAAGACACTGATTCAAATAATCTATTTTTAACTGCACCCTCTTTTTCCCGTGAAAAGAAATAAACTCTCCTTTTCTGCCCTTCAGCGGACCATAGATAATCTCGACCGGAACCCCGGGTTTGAAAAATTCAGATGAGACCTCGACATCAATTTTATTTTCAATAATGTCTTTCATGGTCTGAATCTGGTCGTCAGGTATTGGAGCCGGTTTCCCCAGAAAATAAACAAACCTGACAACTCCATGCGTATTTAAAACTTCACGATAATCTTTCCAGATGATACGGACAAATGCATAACACCGGATCAGGGGCTCCTCAACCCACTTTTTCCGGTCGCTCCATTGCCTGAGCCTTTTTTCAAGAGGGACATATACCTCAATACCTTTTTCTTTCAAGTATTGCAGAACTTTCTTCTCGAACCGGGATTTAGTGTAAACTGCATACCAGCGAAGTATTTTCCTGTCAATAGGCATCCGAAAATTACAAATTACAGATTGCAAAATAAAGAATAAAAAGTATCATTTTATTCGACTGAAATAATCGTATTGAATATGTCTTTATCAGTACGGATTTGTAACAGGTAAAGACCGTTTGACGCGTTTTTTAAATCTATTTGTCTTGAAGAATTTTTAAATGTATCGAATCTGCTTTGATAAAACTCCTTTCCGGTAATATCGAACACCTTTAAATCAATATATTCACGGGTTTCAAAAAACTCGACCATAAAACTTCCATCCGATGGGTTTGGATACACCAAAAACGGTTTAGATTCTGTTATCCCTATACTTTCTATTCCTGAAACAACACAGGACCAATCTATTTCAAATCCGGTACCTGTAACGCCCGGGTCAGAATATTGCTCGATGGTAATGCTTCCTCCTGCTGATGTTATTGAAAATGGCGGATAATTGTTATTGCAATATTCCCCGATCAATGGAGATGTGATATTAGGGCCGTCGTACACGGCAAGGTAATCATAACCGCATGAATTATTCGGACCCGGTTCAAAATCAAAAGAAAGGAAATTCAATGTAATGCTCGATGCATCAACAGGAGCAACAGTCAGTGTGCTGTGTGTGTTATTCTGATAATAGCCCTGCCCTCCGCTGTCGTAAAGGGTTCCCGTACAACAGGTCTGCACGGGAGCATTGCCGGAGGCAAGCATGCTTTGATTCCCCACATTGGTAGGATTTATATTTACAACAGCATCCTGCGATATGGAATCATTCCCGCAAAAACCGCCATATGTAATCAGTTTCACATTAAAAGTACCCGCAGATGTATAGGTATGATACGGGCTTTGTTCTGTGCTCACGGCGCCATCGCCAAAATACCATAAATACGAGACCCCGTTTGTGCTTTGATTTATAAAATGCACGCTGGCGGGAGCGGAACAGGTTACAGCATTATCTGCCGCAAAAGCAGCCTGAACCGGAAGCGAATTGATTGTAACATTCATCTGGATACTATCAATACCAAAACTATTAGACACTATAAGCTTTACAGGGAATGATCCCAGCGAAGGGTACAAATGCGACGGATTTTGCTGTGCGGATGTTGCGCCATCGCCAAAATACCAATGCCACTGGGTTGGAACTCCTGAAGAAGTATTGTAAAAATTTACCAGGCCCTCGCAGGGAGATTCCACCTGGTATCCGAAATCAGCCTGCGGCATGCCGGGTTCTTCATACAGGTCAGACTCCCAGAGGCCCCGCCCATACGTTGCTGCCCGGATCTTTTTGGTGGCATACTGAATTTCCAGTTCGTCTACAATAACATTGGGCAGGCCTGTTGAAAACTGCATCCACTGAGACATTGTCGCATTCCGGTAATATACGCCGACATCTGTACCGACATACAATGCATTGTTTGAATTATTCTTCTCATAAACGATACAATTGGCCGGCAGATTCGGCAAGCCGGTTGAAAAATTCGTCCATGTGGTTCCGCCATTTGTTGACCGGAATACCTTTTCTCCATCCGAATAACCGGAAAATGTTACCCATAACGAATTGGGATCAGAATCTGAGACGGCAATGTATGTCATGTATCCATTCAGCCCGTTTGTAATTTCTGTCCAGCTTGTGCCGCCATTCGTGGTTTTCCAGATATTGGTGTAGGTAGCCGCATAAATATAATTCGGGTTCGATTGTGAAATGGCAAGAGATTGAAGATTAGAGCCGCCGGTCATACCCGAAGAAATAACAGACCAGTCTAACCCTCCGTCTGTGGTTTTATAAACCTCGTCAAATCCCATAAACAGGGTATTATGGTCTGTCGGATGGATAATATACGGGGTGATCCATGCCCCGTTATAAGCGCCCGAAGGCTGAACGCTGTAGAAATTATATCCTCCGTCATCAGACCTGTAAATGCTTCCGTAATAATATTCCCCGTAAATCCTGTTATCATCCGAATAATCTACAAGTCCCTCCATGCCATCGCCGCCAAGGACAGACCACCACTGACCGTCGTCGTATTTCATGGAGCCGTTATCCTGCGTGCCTGTTACAACAATTTTCGGATTCGTAGCCGAAGCGCCCATTCTGTATATCTGGAGAATCTGCAGTCCGTCGCTCAGATCTGTCCATAATGCGCCGTCTTCTGTTTTGTAAATACCGCCGTCGTTTCCGGCATATAATATATTATTAAGCGTATTATACCTGAACATATGCTGATCTGCGTGAACATATATAATACCGTCATCTCCTGCCCAATGTGCATTGATCTGCCAATTGGCGCCGCCATCCGCAGATTTCCATATATTCACACCTCCTATAAAAACCGTATTGGCATCTGTAGGTGAAACGGCCATAGTTAAATCGTACCATCCCTGGCCTCCGCTGCCACTGGCATCCGCCTGCCATCCGAGAAGATTTCCATAAGCGGAGGATACCATCTGTGTCCATGTTGTTCCATTATTTGTAGTTTTATATACGCTATGAAAACCATTGTCTGAAGCATCGCTGCAAAGGGCATAAACAACCGACGGATTTGCGGGTGTAACACCTAATGCAATCCGGTTTACATCGTTTGCGGGTATCCCGGTATTCAATTCAGAAAAAGTATTTCCTCCATTCGTAGATTTATAAATTGCCGCCCCTCCATAATGATCGAATAAGGTTGCATACACTTCATCCGGATTCCCGGGTTTATACTGCAAATCTTTGAAATATCCGGTCTGAACATTTGTCCATGTGTTCCCGCCATTGGTTGTTTTATAGATTCCCGAACTTGATGCGGCAAGAAGCACATTATTATTTACCGGATTTATCAGTAATTTTCTATAGACAATTCCATCGGTAACAGAGATTGAATTTCCGGTTACATTCCATGTATTACCGCCATCTGTTGATTTTAAAATCCCGACACTGTACGTATCGTTTGCATCGCCATCGCCAGTTGCAATATAGATTATATTGGGATCCGATGGATTTACAGCAATATCGGAAACGCCAATGCTTAAAAGTGCATCGGTGGTAGTTGTCCATGAATTTCCGCCGGAAGTGGATTTCCAGAGCCCGCCCGACGGGGATCCGACCCAGATAATATTAGGATCCGTGGGATGAAAAGCGATACAATTGATCCTGCCCGAACCGCTGCGGGCGCTTGTTGTATTGATATCCATTGGCGTTGGAAAAGGCCCAAGGGGAGTCCAGTTGGCTATATTACTTTTTTGCTGATTTAACTTCAGATATTCTTTCCATAAAATATTTTCCGGTATTTTTCCTGACGGATAAACCCGCGGCTCCATAAAATTCTCCCATCGTTTGAACTGTTTCCATCCGTGGCTGCGCTCAATTTTTTTATCTTTCCAATACTCATTAAAAACTTTCTGAACATCATAAAAATTAACCGACCCAGACTTAACTTTATCTTCGGGAATAAGTTTCATCCATGGTTGTGAAAAGCTGCTTTTTGCAAAAAAAATCAGAACCAAAAGAAATACCGTTTTTCTCATAAATCAATTTTTCCCAAATTTAAAAATATTTTATGGAATCGTTATAATAAAATTACGAAAAAGACAAGCAATGAATATGTCAAAAATTTTTACTTTTACAGGATGAAACCGGAAAAATATATTCTTGCCATTGATCAGGGCACTACAAGCTGCAGGGCAATCCTGTTTAATAAAAAATCTGAAATTACGGGGATCTCTCAAAAAGAATTTTCACAGATTTATCCTCAACCGGGATGGGTTGAACAGAATCCGGAAGAGATATTCGAAGTGCAGCTTGCGGTTATAAAAAATGTGCTGTCAGAAAATAAAATACATCCGGCACAGGTTGATTCCATTGGTATAACTAACCAGCGGGAAACAACGGTTTTATGGGATAAAAAAACGGGCAAGCCAATCTATAATGCAATCGTATGGCAGGATACAAGGACTACGCCCATTTGCGAAGAATTAAAAAACAGCGGGCTGGAAAATCACATCCGGAAAAATACCGGGCTCATTGCAGATTCCTATTTCTCCGGGACAAAAATAAAATGGATACTCGACCATGTTGAAGGCGCACGGGAAAAAGCGGCAAAAGGTTGTCTCCTTTTTGGAACAGTTGATACATGGCTCATCTGGAACCTGACAAACGGAGCCGCACATGTAACTGATTATTCCAATGCATCCCGGACATTAATTTATAATATCAAAAAATTAAAGTGGGACGAAACCATGCTCCGGGTTTTAAATATCCCGTCTTCGATTTTGCCCGCTGTTAAACCGTCATCCGGTTTATTCGGAAAAACCGCTGCCCGCTTTTTTAACGGGACAAAGATACCGATCCGTGGTGTAGCCGGTGATCAGCAGGCTGCGTTGTTCGGGCAGGGTTGTTTTGAAGCGGGCATGGTAAAAAACACTTACGGTACAGGATGTTTTCTTCTTATGAATACCGGAACAAATACGATCTCTTCAAAAAACGGGTTGCTTACAACAATTGCGTGGGGAATTGACAATACGGTGGAATATGCCCTTGAAGGCAGCATTTTCATAGCCGGCGCAGCGGTTCAATGGCTGCGCGACGGGCTGAAAATTATTTCAAAAACTTCGGAAACAAATAAAATTGCGCTGAATATAAAAAACACAGGCGGGGTATATTTTGTTCCGGCATTTTCAGGACTGGGAACGCCGTACTGGGATATGTATGCGCGGGGAGCGATACTGGGCATTACAAGAGGAACAACGCGAAAAGAGATTGTGAGAGCAACCCTTGAATCTATTGCATACCAGACCAAAGATGTTCTTAATATAATGCAGCGTGAATCCGGGATACAAATCCCGATACTGAAAGTGGATGGCGGCACTTCGGCAAATGATTTCCTAATGCAATTTCAATCTGATATACTGAACATCCCTGTCGAAAGGCCGGAAGTTATTGAAAGCACAGCGCTCGGCGCCGCATACCTTGCCGGGATAAACAGCGGTTTTTGGAAAAAAGAAAACATCCTGAAACAGAAAAAAATAAATAAAACATTTAAACCGCTAATGAATTCTCAAATCAGAAACGATCTTTACAAAGGATGGAAAAAAGCTGTTGAGAGAACATTAACAAGAGAAAAGGAATAAAGGTAAAAAATGATTATTACAAAAAATTAGTCTGTTGTTTTTAGTTTGTGGCAGCCGGTTTAGGTAAATGTTAATAGTTGTAGGGTTGGGCAACGGGTTTAGGTAAATGTCAAAAGTATATAGAAAAAATAACCAAAGACCATCAACCAAACCAGTCGCTTAACCTTTCAACCTTAAACCAAACTAGCAGCCCTGACTATAAACCTAATCCCTTCTAAAAATAAAGTACAATCTGACCACCATTGAGTAGATTTTATCACATTTTTACCCCGAATATCACATTTAATTGCATTGTTACACGAAAAAATCTATTTTTGCATCCACATTAAAACTTATATATGATAACTACCGACCACCTGAAAGACCTTATTAAACGCGCAGAAGCGCTGAGGAGGTATCTTTGACATTGATACTAAAACAGAGACCCTCAAAGTTGAAGAATTAAAGACACAACGCCCTGATTTCTGGAACAACCCGGCAGAAGCAGAAAAACAGCTTAAAAAAAATTCGGTATTAAAAAACTGGATCGAATTGTACAACAAAGCAAAATCATCTGTTGAAGACCTGCAGGTGCTTTTCGATTTTGCAAAAGAAGGAGAAGCCACAGAAGAAGAAGTGGACAAGCAATATCAACAGACTTTAAAAACCGTTGAAGATGTTGAGTTGAAGAACATGCTCGGCAAAGAGGAAGATATACTCGGAGCCATACTTAAGATCAATGCGGGCGCCGGCGGTACTGAAAGCCACGACTGGGTAGAGATGCTGATGAGAATGTACCTGCGCTGGGGAGAAAAAAATAATTACAAAGTACAGGAATTAGATTCATTAGTCGGCGAAGAAGCCGGGTTCAAATCAGTAACCCTCGAATTTACCGGCGACTATGCTTATGGTTACTTGAAAAGCGAAACAGGCGTTCACCGGTTAGTGCGAATTTCCCCGTTCAATGCGCAAGGTAAAAGACAGACATCCTTTGCTTCTGTTTTTACTTATCCGATTGTTGACGATAATATAAATATCCTAATAAATCAGGCAGAAATTGAATGGGACACATTCCGCTCCAGCGGACCGGGCGGACAGAATGTGAACAAAGTAGAAACCGCAGTCCGGCTGCACCATGTCCCCACAGGAATCGTAATCGAAAACCAGGAGTCGAGATCGCAGTTGCAAAACAGGGACAATGCGTTGCGTTTATTAAAAGCGCAACTTTACGAGATTGAACTTCAAAAGCGCCGGGAGACCATGAGCACACTCGAGAGCCAGAAGAAAAAAATCGAATGGGGATCACAGATCAGGAACTATATTCTGCAACCGTATAAATTAGTGAAAGATATCCGCACAAACTATGAAGTAGGTAATGCCCAGGCTGTACTCGACGGCGAACTGAACGACTTTATCAAGGCTTTTCTGATGGAATACGGGAACTCAATATAGCGGTTCGGATTAATTGAATATGTCTTTTTATTATCCGCATTTTGAATGGCCGCAATTCTTGCAGTTAAGGCAGCCTTCTTCGTAAACCAATGATTCTGTTCCGCACTTTTCGCACACGATTCCTTTCTTTGGTTTTGTACCGTCGGGGATATATTTTTTCAGGGCGCGTTCCACGCCGTTTTTCCATGTATTGATGTTTGCATTATCTAATTGCAGCGAACTTACCAATGTCACCACATCGGGGATCGGCATTCCGTAGCGAAGCACGCTCGAAATTAGCTTTGCATAGTTCCAGTATTCCTTATCGAACAACCGCGATAATCCTTCGAATGTTGTGCGGTAGCCATGCTTATCCACATACTGGAAGTCGTATCTTTTCCCGCTGTTCTCATCCACGCTCTTAATAATGAATCCGCGTTTTATGGTTTTGGGAATATACAGAACTTCTTCATCTTCCATTCCTGTGAAAATCTCGTAGGGCCTTCCGTCGAGCAGCCCGACGAATGCAACCCATTTCTCATTATTATTGCTGAATTTGATTACATCCGCTTCGAGAATTTTCGGACGCTTCTTGCCGGTAGGGAAATTTTTATCAGTCTTTTCTTCATCTTTTTTATTGATAAGAACGCCGTCTCGGGATCCGTCCCTGTAAACGGTAACTCCCTTACAGCCGCATTCCCACGCTGTCATATAAACTTTTGAAACCATTTCTTCCGTAATAGTATTGGGAAGATTTACCGTAACGCTGATTGAATGGTCAACCCATTTCTGAATGGCGCCCTGCATCTTTACCTTCATCACCCAATCCACATCATTGGCCGTGGCTTTATAATAAGGCGATAAACGAACTAATTCATCAATAAACTTATCATCATAGTTTTTCACCTTATCCGGTTCGTGTCCGTTTATTTCGAGCATGGTGAGGAATTTATGATGAAACACATTATATTCTTCCCATGAATCGCCTATTTTATCTACAAATGCAACTTTCACTTCCGTATCGGTGGGGTTCACTTTCCGCCTTCTTTTATATACCGGGGAGAATACCGGCTCAATACCTGATGTGGTCTGGGTCATAAGGCTTGTTGTTCCTGTTGGCGCTATCGTCAGCAACGACACATTCCGCCTGCCATGTTTCATCATGTCTTTATACAAACCTTCATCCGCTTCTTTGATTCTTTTAATAAAGGGATTATTCTTTTCGCGCTGGGCTTCGAATATTTCGAATGAGCCTCTTTCTTTTGCCATGTTTACAGATGAACGGTATGCTTCAAGAGCTAATGTTTTATGAACCTCCACTGAAAAATCAATAGCATCATCCGTGCCGTAAGTAATGCCCAATGCGGCAAGCATATCTCCTTCGCCGGTTGAGCCGAGACCTGTCCTCCTGCCTTCACGCGCTTTGTCGCGGATCTTTTCCCAAAGCTTGCGTTCCACTCTTTTGATTTCTGAATCTTCGGGATCAGAATTAATCTTTGCAAGAATAATATCCACTTTTTCGAGTTCCAGGTCAATAAGGTCGTCCATCATTTGCTGGGCATTCTGAACATGCTGCCTGAAAAGATCAAAATTAAATTTTGCATCCGGGGTAAAGGGATTATCTACGTAACTGTAAAGGTTAATCGCAATAAGCCGGCAACTGTCGTACGGACACAAGGGGATTTCACCGCAGGGGTTTGTAGATACGGTTTTGAACCCAAGATCCGCATAGCTGTCGGCAACAGATTCCCGTATGATGGTATCCCAGAAAAGTACTCCCGGTTCTGCCGACTTCCATGCATTGCGGATGATTTTATCCCAGAGTTTTTTGGCTTCGATTTCTTTTACGACTTTCGGTTCAGGAGAATCAACGGGATATTGCTGCTTGTATGCAGCGCTGTTTATCACGGCTTTCATAAATTCATCATCAATCTTTACCGATACGTTGGCGCCGGTAACTTTACCCTGCTGCATCTTGGCATCAATAAAGTTTTCTGCATCCGGGTGCCTGACAGAGATGCTCAGCATCAGTGCGCCCCTGCGGCCATCCTGCGCCACTTCGCGCGTGGAATTGGAATATCGTTCCATAAACGGGATGATGCCTGTGGATGTGAGCGCGCTGTTCAGCACCTGACTGCCCGATGGACGTATATGTGAAAGATCATGCCCCACGCCGCCCCGGCGTTTCATCAACTGCACCTGCTCCTCATCAATCCGGATGATGCCGCCGTAAGAATCAGCCGGACGTTCATGGCCGATGACAAAACAGTTGGATAACGAACCTATCTGGAAATTATTTCCAATCCCTGCCATCGGGCTACCCTGTGGGACAATATATTTAAAATCCTTCAACAATTCATACACCTGTTCTTCACTCATCGGGTTCGGATATTTCTTTTCGATGCGGAAAATTTCTCTGGCTATCCGGCGATGCATATCATCCGGGTTCAGTTCATAGATATGCCCCTGCGAATCTTTCAGCGCATATTTGTTAACCCATACGGTTGCTGCAAGCTCATCGCTCCTGAAATATTTTAATGCACTTTTAACTGCTTCGTTATAAGTATATCTTTTTGATTCTTCCTTTTGTTTAACTGCCATTTCCTTAATAAACATTTTTCACTTTTTTTAATGAGTTTAATATTTCGGATACCAAGACAAAAATATTTTGCTCAAAATTTGAATTTTGAAAATACTACTTGTTTCTGGATTTTTATTAATTTAATTTTAACACAATATCAACAGTAAAAAATTAAAAAAATCATACAAGGCTATCAGTCAAAAAAATAGTGTCCAATCTTGATTTATTTATCAAAAATAATAAATAATAAAACTCCTTTAAATCAGCTTTAACCAATTTTTCAACAATTTGCTGTTAACAATGATTTGATTTTTTTTTTGGTAAATGATGAATGATATTTTAAAGGTGATGAAAAAATATTTCTTAATGACAAAAAATTATATGAAATATATGAAATTGAAAAATAGGGTACTAATTACAAAATTTTAGAGCGCCATAAAAAATATCCCTGCTTTTTTGAATAACGAAACATTATTCCGAGTAAATTCGCCTTTTTATTTCAACTATGAAAACGACCAAAATTTCCAAGTTGAGTTTCATGGGTGTGATCATCACGCTTGGGATTGTCTATGGAGATATAGGAACGTCTCCGTTGTATGTATTCCGGGCTATTGTAAACGGATCCGGCGGAGCAAGCTATGAAACTGTGTTGGGCGGATTGTCGTGTATTATCTGGACGCTTACCCTTCAAACCACTTTAAAATATATTCTGATTACACTTCGTGCGGACAACAAAGGGGAAGGTGGTATTTTTGCATTATACGCCCTCATCCGCCGTCATTTCAAATGGATCTTTATTTTTGCGATTATAGGAGGCTGCACATTACTCTCAGACGGCATTATCACTCCGGCTATTACCGTAGTTTCTGCTGTTGAAGGTCTGCGCTTTATCAATGACGGAATTCCAGTGCTTCCAATTGCGTTGCTGATCATTTTTGTTTTATTTTTTATACAGCAATTCGGAACAAATTCCCTCGGGAAATCTTTTGGACCAATTATGTTTTTCTGGTTTTTGATGCTTGGTATTTTAGGGTTTTCTCATATTATTCATAATCCTGTTGTGCTAAAAGCATTCAATCCCTATTACGCTTACCAGTTATTGGCTCATCACCCGGGCGGTTTTCTATTGCTTGGAGCTATATTTCTCTGTACAACAGGAGCCGATGCGCTTTATTCGGACCTGGGCCACTGTGGATATAGAAATATCCGGGTATCCTGGATATACGTTAAAACAACGCTGATCCTGAATTATCTCGGACAAGGCGCCTGGATATTGTTACAACAGCAGCAGAATATTCCCATTGCTGCAGATGTTAATCCATTTTTTGCCAGCATGCCCCAATGGTTCCTTTTACCCGGAATACTGATTTCTACGGCAGCAGCTATTATAGCCAGCCAGGCTATGATCAGCGGTTCATATACCATTATCAATGAAGCAATCCTGTTAAATTTCTGGCCGCGTGTAAAAATCAGCCACCCCACTTCTATCAAAGGCCAGATGTATATTCCCAGCGTGAATAAATTCCTGTGTATAGCCTGCATATGCGTCATTCTTTTCCTCAGGGAGTCGTCTAACATGGAGGCAGCCTACGGCCTCGCTATCACCATTACCATGCTGATGACCACCACGCTCATGACTTTTTATCTTTATATTAAAAGAAAACCCCTGTTTATCATATTCATTTTTCTTTTATCCTACCTTACTATTGAAATCTCATTCCTCATAGCAAACCTGTTTAAATTCATTCATGGCGGTTGGGTTACTTTATTCATAGCTGGAATCCTGTTTTTCATAATGTTCGTTTGGTATAAAGGAAGGGCTATCAAAAACAGGTTTACGGAATATATAAATATTGATAAATATTTCAACCTGTTGAAAGATCTGAAGCAGGATGAGACTGTTCCGAAACATGCCACTAACCTTGTTTATATCACGCGCGCCAATGTGACCCACGAAGTGGAATCAAAAATTATTTATTCCATTATCAATAAAGATCCCAAACGTGCAGATGTTTACTGGCTGATTCATGTAGATGTGACGGACGAGCCGCATACCATGACCTACCGGGTGACGCCGCTGATCCCGGGAACGCTCATCCGGATTGATTTTCAGATTGGGTTCCGCGTACCCACAAAGATAAACCAATATTTCCGTCACGCTGTAGAAGGCTTAGTAACTAATAAAGAAGTTGACATCTCCTCACGATACGCTTCGTTAAAAAAACACGATATACACGGAGATTTCCGTTTTGTCCTGATAGACCGCGTTCAGGGATTTGACTTTGAGTTCCCGGTAATTGAACAGTTTATCATGGATTCCTATGATGTTTTAAAGAATATAGGGATTTCCGACGAAAAAGCATACGGCCTCGACACCAGCAATGTGGTTACTGAAAAAGTACCGCTGATTGTTACAAGAGGCAGGGAAAGCAAGATGAGCAGGCTGCTTGATTGATGTATATTGTCAACTGGAATAAAATACGAATTTTGAATGTAGCAGAAAGCAGAAAGTGAAAATTAGATTTACCTAAGTTGGCAAAAGGAGTTAAACCTGGAATAAATAGAAATGATGTATATTCAATCTCTGTTCCAATACCTCCACTTCCCGAGCAACAACGCATCGTTTCCATTTTAAATGAAATCTTTACAGATATTGACCAAGCCAAAACTAATTTACAACAGAATTTAAACAATGCAAAAGAACTTTTTCAAAGTGAACTGAATAACATTTTTTCAAATCCTGCCCTGAGCAAAGCCGAAGGGAAAGGTGATGGGTGGGTGGAGAAGAAGTTAGTAGAAGTATGTACTCTCAAAAGCGGAACTACAATTTCCGAAAAACTTGAAAAAGAATCTGGAGATACAGCTTATTTAAAAGTTGCTGACATGAACTTTGAAGGAAATGAAGATAGAGTTAGTACTTCAAGCAGATTTGTAAATAAAAATGAAATTAATGAGAAGAATATTTTTCCCATAGGTACAATTATTTTTCCGAAAAGAGGAGGTGCAATTGCAACAAACAAAAAAAGAATAACTGATATACCAATTTGTGCGGACTTGAATATTATGGGAGCAATTGCTTTACCAAATATGTATTCAGAGTTTTTGTTCTTCTATTTCAAAAAATTCAATTTAATAGATATTGCAAATGGCACAACAATTCCGCAAATCAATAATTATAGCTTCGAACCACTAATAATTTCTTTCCCAAAATCATTGGAAGAACAAAAGAAAATCGTCCATCAACTCGATACCCTACAAACCGAAACAAAAAAGTTAGAAGAAAAATATCAGCAGAAATTAACAGCTTTGGAAGAATTGAAACAAAGTATATTGCAAAAAACTTTTAATGGTGAATTGTAGATGGTTATTTTGGTTATCAATTATGTTTGCAGGTTATCGGCAATCGTTCGGTAATCAGTGATAGGTAGGGTGCCGGTGTCATAATGATAAGTTTAACAAAAGTCAATTTAAAAATGAAAAAGAAATTGATTGCAAATAATAAATCAGAGAACAGCGGGCAGGCTCTTTTAAATGATTTGTCGCTGCTGATAGAACAAAGCCAGCATCAGGTGGTTAAACTAGCCAATAGTGTTGTAAATATGCTTTTCTGGCAAGTAGGCCAACGAATCAACGAACACATACTTCAACATAAAAGAGCCGACTATGGAAAACAAATTGTCGTTACGCTGTCACGACATTTAACGGAGAAATACGGTCGCAATTTTGAAGAAAAGAATTTGCGTAGAATTGCCTCCCAAAAACATACTGGAGCAAAAATTACATCAGGCGCTGATTGATGCTAAAGAACGAATAGAGCGTAGAAAAATAATCAATAAATCAATAGATAACAATAAATGAACGAATCCTAAACCAGAGCCGAATATATTGACCCATCATTAAAATTAGCAGGATGGGGCGTTGTGGAAGGCAGTCGAATCCGCAGGGAATTTCCTATTTCCAAAGGTCGTTTGCTCGGTCATGGCCAGCGTGGCGTTCCGGAAAAAGCCGATTATGTGTTGCAATATCGCAATCGGAATTTAGCGGTTATCGAAGCAAAAAAACGAGACAGCTATTACACCGAAGGAGTTGCACAGGCAAAAGATTATACCGGAAAATTACAGGTTCGTTTCACATATAGCACCAATGGTTTGCAGATTTATTGCATAGACATGCTCGAAGGCAAAGAAAGCGATGTTGTCGCATATCCTACGCCTGACGAGCTTTGGGAAATGACCTTTGATAATGAAATCAAATCCGTAGTAAGTTTTTGTGATACCATTTTAAATATTCCTTACGAAACAAAAGGGGGCACAAAACCACCCCGATATTATCAGGAAATTGCTGTTTCTAATGTTATAAAAGCAGTTGCAAATAATAAAAATCGTATTCTTTTAACATTGGCTACAGGCACGGGAAAAACTGATATTGCCTTTCAAATATCATGGAAACTTTTTAAAAGCAAATGGAATTTAAAAAACGATTGGAGCCGTAGCCCAAGAATACTTTTTCTGGCAGACAGAAATACACTTGCAAATCAGGCGCTCGGCAAATTCAATGAATATGCTGCTTTTGCAGAAGATGCATTGGTTCGTATAAATCCTGCCGATATTAAGAAGAAAGGGAAAGTACCGACAAACGGGAATATATTTTTCACCATATTTCAAACTTTCATGTGTGGGGGTTCGACAAGCTCACCCACCACCCAAAATTCGGAGGATTATTCCAATATAGAATTTGATGAAATAAAACATATCAAAAATGCAAATGGATACATGTATATTTTGGAATGTTCAAATGGAAGTTTTTATATAGGTAGCACAAAAAATTTAAAATTGAGGTTAGAACAACATAAAAATGGCGAAGGGGCAGAGTTTACAAGAAATAATCTGCCATTAAAATTAGTTTACTTCGAAACATTTGACAGAATAGACTTTGCTTTTGATAGAGAAAAACAAGTTCAAAAATGGAGCAGGGCAAAGAAAATTGCATTAATAAAAAAAGATTTTGACCTTTTAAAAAAGCTAGCAAAAAACAAATCTAAACAAGAGCCAAAGGTTGGTGAGCTTACAGAACCATATTATGGTGAGCTTGTCGAACCATATTTTGGCGAGTATCCGCCCGACTTTTTCGACTTCATCATTATTGACGAATGCCACAGAGGAGGAGCAAACGACGAAAGCGCATGGCGTGATATTATGGAATATTTCAGCCCTGCCGTTCAGTTAGGTTTAACAGCAACTCCAAAGAGAAAACAGAACATTGATACATACAAATATTTTGGCGAACCCGTTTATATTTATTCTTTAAAACAAGGCATCAACGATGGTTTTTTAACGCCGTTCAAAGTCAGGCAAATTGACACAACTATTGACGAATATATTTACACCTCAGACGATACCGTTATTGAAGGCGAAATCGAAGAAGGAAAACGCTACACCGAAGAAGACATGAACCGGGTAATCGAAATTCGTCAGCGTGAAGAATACAGGGTAAAATTATTTATGGGCATGATAAATCAGGATGAAAAAACTCTGGTTTTTTGTGCCTCTCAGCTTCATGCCCTTGCAATCAGGGATTTGGTAAACCAGTTTGCCGATAGTAAAAATCCGAATTATTGCCATAGGGTAACAGCAGACGATGGCAAACTTGGCGAGCAACATTTGAGCGAATTTCAAGACAACGAAAAAATTATACCGACCATTCTTACTACTTCTCAAAAATTAAGTACAGGCGTTGATACGCCGGAAGTAAAAAATATTGTTTTGCTTCGTCCGGTCAAACAATTAATTGAGTTTAAACAAATCATTGGTCGTGGTACTCGTCTTTACGACGGCAAAGATTATTTTACAATTTACGACTTCGTAAAAGCACATTATAATTTCAGCGATCCTGAATGGGACGGAGAACCATTAGAACCGGAAATGCCAACCGTAAAAAATCCGAAACCGTATTCCGATCCTGTTGATCCCGGTAAAACCGTTGAAGAATCAGACTCACCCAAAAAGATGATAAAAGTTAAATTACCCGATGGTAAAGTTAGAGAGTTTCAGCATATCGTAAAAACTTCATTTTGGAGTCCTGATGGCAAGCCTATTTCCGCCGAAGAATTTTTACAAAATCTATTTGGTACGCTTCCCGAATTTTTCAAGAACGAAGATGAATTACGGAAAATTTGGAGCAAGCCAGATACAAGAAAAAAATTGCTTGTAGAATTGAACGAAAAAGGGATTTCAAAAAGCCAGTTGAATGATCTACAAAAAATGATTCATGCAGAAAAAAGCGATTTATTCGACGTTTTGGCTTATGTTGCTTTCAGTTCTATTCCGCTCGAAAGGTCAGCAAGAGCAGAAAAAGTAAAGATTCATTTTAATAATTACGATTCAAAACAACAGATATTTCTTGATTTTGTTTTAAAACAATATGTCAATTCAGGTGTTGAAGAATTAGACGATGAAAAGTTACCAAATCTGCTTGAATTAAAATATAGTGCGATTACTGATGCTAAAAAGGAACTTGGCGATATTACTTCAATCAGAAATACATTTATTGGCTTCCAACCCTATTTGTACGACAATAAAATTGCCATTTGAAAATATTAACCACACAGGCAACTGGTAGAATACCGTTGACAGAAAAAATGCGCTATAAAAATAATGTAACAAAACTGTGCTAACCACGGGCCCGTTATTGCAATACTTCAACTTTTTTTTCAGTAACCTTTTCTTTTAAAATCGAGGCTAAAACGATTTCTGCAATATCCTGAATTTTTGCATTACCATATTTTGCAAAGGTCTTTTTACAAAGAGGGCAGGCAGTGGCAATAATTTCCGGTGAATAAGCCATAAACTCCATAAGAACGTCCCGCGTAATCTCCGATTTTTGCTCGGCAGACAATTTAAAATCTCCGAGGCTTCCGCCGCAACACCAGGAATTATTTTTCTCATTCTTCATGGGTACCAACTGTGAAGTCCGGGATAAAATTTCCCTGGGCTCATCATAGATACCGCAGCCTCTTCCCAGTTCGCAGGGATCATGATATACGACACATTGCTGCGAATTTGACAGAGTAATTTTTTTCTCCCGAACAAGCCGTAAAATATACTGGGAATGATGAAGCGCTTCAATAGGAAGCTTATACTCTTCACGAAATATTTTATAACAGATAGGGCATGAAGTTACTAGAGTTTTAGCGCCGCTCTCAAGAATTTTCTTTTTATTTTTTTCAACGAGGCTCAATGCGGCTTCGATTTTGCCTGCCATTAAAAGCGGACGTCCGCAACAAACAGAGCCGTCCTTATCCAGGAACAGATAATTCACGTTGGCCTCATCGAGAATTCTGCACATAGAACTTTTCACAGCCGGAGTGAGGTGGGTCATACACCCCGCATAGTAAATCACATCGGCTTTTTCCGTACTTCCATTCGTAAGAAAATTAAAAGCATTTTTGTTATCGAATACCAATTGTTTCCGTTTTGTAATCCGTATGGCATTCACTTCAATTCCTACCGGGCACACGTTTTCGCAACGGCCGCACAGCAGACAGTTAAACGCTTTCCGTTCGTCTTTTTTATTTTCGCGCGACGACTGAATAAAATATACGGCCTGTATATCGCTTGCCTGCACTTCGTTCAACTGGCACACATCTATGCAGATGCCGCAACGCGGGCAGGAGTTCACTTCAAATTCCGTGATGCCGTCGTATATCTTGTTTGTTTTTATACCAAAATTCCGGAGCATGATCAGCGCAACTTCTGTAGGAATATGCATATATCTTGAAAATGGCAGGGCAATAAAAAACATACAGAGCATGATCGAATATCCCCACCATACCGGATAAGAAAGATAATCTACCGGTAACACGGCAGCGAAAAAATGACCGGCCGTACCCGTTAAAAAGCCGCCTGTATTATATTGGCCTGAAGTAAAACTTTCTGCAAGAAAACGCAAAGGAAAAATCAGCCATATCGAATACCGCGCAATTTTATCAAAAGACTTTAAACGGGTGGTTCGTTTTAAACCGAACAGCATGGACCGGAATCGCTTAAAAACAGCCAGGCCTATGCCTATGAGAATAATCAGTAATAAAAAATCCATGACAAAAGTATAGAATGCTGCGATGGGAATACCGCTTCTTTCATGAACAAAAAATTTAAGAAAAACAGGATCATATGGCATGTTAAAAAACTTGCTGCTATGAAGTTTTGTTTCCAGGTTGCCGGCAATTATCAGCAACAGCCAACCCAGAGCAATGCTTGCATGCATATAGCCCAAAACAAAATTGCGCCTGAAAATTTTTCTGTGCAACAGGCTTTCGAGAAAAATCTCTTTCAACGCAAGTATTATTTTGTGGCTGAAAATCCATTTCAATAATTTAAACTTATGCTCGCGGGACAGTTTGATAAACCATTTGGCATATTTGAAAATCAGGACTGCACATAGAAAAGATAAGCCTGTAAGAAACGGTATGACAAAGGGATCAAAATTCATTGTTCTGGTTATCCAAGTTTTATCATTTATTATTTGTACTTTATATTTTAATATTCAACGCTGAGGTGCAGAGACGCAGAGCGATACATTTTTTCTCAGCGACTCAGCAACTCTGCGTTTAAAAAATAATTTGAAATTTAATAACAAAATACTTGAATCGTTACGTGTTACTTCTTCCGTTTTCTATTTTCAATTACTTCGTTTATTTTCAAAATAATATTTCTTGTATTCACGCCGCGCGGACATACCATGATGCATTTGCCGCACAACATGCATTTAGTGATCTCGTCTTTCATGTCTAATTTATATCCCCGGTGAATTAATGTAAAGAGCCTGCGCAAATTAAAATCCGTAAAATTACCGGAAGAGCAGGTAGCTGTGCAGGTTCCGCAACCGATGCATAATTTGAATGAGGGTTCATGTTTCTTCAGGTATTCATAGATCCACTTATCGGTACGGTCAAAATTAATCTGCCGGTCTTTGTTTATGGTATATCCGAAATCCTTCATCCGATGAACTTTATTTTAAATTCCTGTGGATGGTTCTTTTTTCAATGTTGTAGCCTTCAAGATAGCTTGCCACAGTGGCTGCGGCAGATCGCGCATCCATAATAGTATTGGCAATGGTTCTCGGGGAGGTGCATGTGCCTGCCATGAAAATACCGGGCTCGCTGCTTACATTCGACATGGTGTGTTCATCGGCAGATTTGATGAACCGGTTTGAATTAAAAGAAAGGCCCAGCAATTCGCCAATCTTACGGGTTCCTTCGGAAGGAACAAAGCCAACCAGCAGAACCAGCAGGTCAACTGTCATCTTCAGCGGCTTTCCGGCCAATGTATCTTCAACTTTCACAACAATGGTTCCATCTGCATTTTCGCAGGATTCAGACAGGCGTCCGCGAATAAAATACACACCCCATTTTTCCTGCGCTTCTTTATACAATTCCTCGAAATGGAAACCATACATACGCATATCCATATAAAAACAGTATACCTCTGTCTGGGACAGTTTTTCTTTGATTTCAATAGCTTGTTTAACTCCCGTAACGCAGCATACTTTGGAGCAATATATATTCCCGGCTTTTTCGTCACGCGACCCGACACAATGCACTAAGCCGATGCGCTGGGGAACTTTTCCCGAGGCCGTCCTTATTCCCTTACCGCTTAAAAAAATTTCTTCAAGATCGGGTGATGTGATGACATTATCATAAATACCATACCCATACTCTTCTTTTTTCCGCGCATCAAAAGTTTCATATCCGGTAGCAATCAATACAGCATCTGCTTTCAGCGATGTGCCTTTCGAAAGATGAACATTAAAAACCTGATCTTTTCTTTCAATATTTTCGATGTCAGCATGATAAATAATACTCACATGCTCGCTTATACCCTGGCTCAGGAATTCAAGCACTTCTTTACCATGCCTTTTTGTTGGAAACAGGCGCTCCCATTTGAGCAAATGCCCGCCAAGCTTTCCTTCTTTTTCAAGGATCGTAACATTATAACCCATGGCTGCAAGGTAGGCCGACGACTCCATCCCGGCTATCCCGCCTCCAATTACAATTACATTTTTACTCATTTATTTATGCTATATTATAATGTATAAATTTTATTTTTAACCCAAGTCAAAACTATAGTATTCCGTGTGCTTCACATAAACTTTCAGGAATCACAGGTTTTCCCATAGATTTTCCAAATTTATTATTATATTTTTTCTCGGGATCATACGTTATACCGATTTTATCAAGCAAGGGTTCCGTATTTACCTGGTGAACCTGCAGTCCGATATCCCAGGGATCATAACCCAGAACCAGACCGGCAACTTCTTCGAAGGTAAAAACAGGAATGGGTTTTCCGTCGGGCCCGTAAACCTTACCTTCCATTTCAGAAATGGCATATTGCCACCGGTCGAGAAACATGGGACAACCCGGGCAGTTGGTAATAATCATATCCGGTTCATATCCGGCCATGGATTCAAATTTCTTCTGCGAACAGGCAATGGAAAAACCCCTGTTTGCCTGCACCAGATACTGGCGGAAACCAAATCCGCAGCAATGGCGCCGTTCGGGATAGTCAATCACTTCTCCCCCCCACTCTTCGATCATGCCCGCTAAAACATATGGATATTCTGCGCCGCCCACCCCTTTATGCGGAAACATCTTTGCATAATGACAGCCAATATGATCGACCACTTTTAATGGTTTTCCGGTATTTTTATTGATAAGTGTATATTTTGCTTTTTGTGCAATTTCTTTTCGGAATTTAAAAATCAAATCGCTTGCATGAGAAAGATTTTTGGGGATCTGAAATTCCCTGCCTGTAGCTTTTTTAAGTAATCCCCGGATCTTTTGTTCCACTTCCGGAAAATGATGCCAGGTGTCAAGAATCTCAGTATATAGGCCAAAAGAAGTAATGCAGGAAGGCGTTAAGTTTTCATAACCGGATTCCGTCATGATGGCAAACTGGCGCGCAACAACGGTCATAGCGGTATCAAGGGGAACAATATCGCTATGATAACCGATACCGGTGCAGGTAGTATGCGAAGGGTTTTCGTAAATATCTTTTTCAAGAACCTCACGCATGATCCTGAGGAATGTTGTTTCAGCGCCGGGAAAAAAATTCTGCCTCACACAACTGCGTACATAATAATATTTGTTGTCAGCGATCTCCTTTTGATACTCTTTCCATATCAATTTTTTGCCTTCGTTTTTCATGGGTTCTGTTCAGAATTATGCGTATTGCTGTTATAAGAATATATATGCCGGAAATACTCGTTATCCATTCCGGAACCAAAATCTAATTTCATTTCACGGGCTTTCGCTTCCGAATATTTTTCGATTTTTTTAAACCGTTTGGTAGCGCCGGTGGCATCAAATATCTTTTTCAATTCATTGAGCGATTCCCGTGGGATTTTCCGCAGGATTCCGGGCCCATCCCCTTCGTAGTTTGCGCCCAGCCGGTCCATAACATCCCTGTAGTTGGCCTGGAACCAGTCCCACACAGGCCCCTGTTCCGGATGAAGATCGGTTCCCACTCCTTCTAAGTAAAGACAATAGCCCTTATCCAATATCCATTGCCCGACGGTTCGCTTTATAGCCAGTTGCTGCCTGCCTTTTTCGGATTCTGCAAAATATCCCAACTCCTGCGATAATGCCCGTAATGCCATTACAATTAAACCCGGCACATTTCCACGCGGACAACGCGTCTTGCACGACATACATTCACCGCAATACCAGATAAAATCGTTCTTTAATAACTCTTCTATTTTTTCATTATTTTTACTTTGAATGATATCAACAATCACTCTCGGATGATAGTTATAAAATTCAGCAGCCGGGCAGATAGCCGTACACGTTCCGCAATTGATACAGGCTTTCAGTCCTTCTATAAAACGGACATCTTCCGTGAGCAGGTTATATAATTCCGATCTGGTTTCTGTTTTAAATTCTGCTTCCATTATTAAAGATGTTGTAGTATTATATCAACTTAACAGAAAATGTCAAAATTAAGGTTAATGATTTACATACGTTTAAATATCATATGAAATTATTAAGAAAAAAATATGATATTTTATATAGTGTTAAGTTAATAAACAGATGACGCAAAGATTGCTTCGTCGTACCTCCCTTCGGCAAACTCAGGGCAACGCCTCGCAATGACGTTTAAATTGAGCGTCATTGCGAGCATAGCGAAGCAAACTCTATATTTATTTAGCAAAGTTTTATTTTTAAGACGATTTAACGGAAAAATTTTTCAATACTCGAGAGCAGAACATCTACTTTTATAGGTTTAGCAATAAAATCATCACATCCGGCATTTATGCATTTTTGTTTATCTTCTTCCATAGCAAACGCTGTTTGGGCGATTACCGGCAAATCTTTCCGTATCTCTTTGATCATCCGCGTTGCTTCATAGCCGTTCAGTACCGGCATCTGAAGATCCATCAGGACAACATCTATCTGAGGATTTTTTTTACACATTTCAACCGCGACAACTCCGTTTTCTGCATGCAATATCTGCACTTTGGTTTTTCTGAGCAGGGTAGATAGATATAAATAATTCACCTTGTCGTCTTCAACAATCAAAAGGGTTTTATTGCCCCATGATATTTTTTCATGGGAAGGTATTTTCTTCGGTTCAACTTCCACAATAGCATCTGCAGGTATATAGGGAAGAACAAAATAAAAAGCAGAACCTTTGCCGGCAACCGATTCAACAGAAATTGTTCCACCCATCATTTCAATAAGGCTCTTGGATATTGCAAGTCCGAGACCTGTTCCTCCATAGTGCCGCGAAGTGGTGTCGTCTGCCTGGCGGAACCTGTCAAAAATTATAGTTTGTTTGTCTTTAGGAATACCGATACCCGTATCCTTTACATAAAATTTCAGATAGTCCCGATCTTCTATAGTGTAGCCAAACTCGATGGTTCCCTTTGATGTAAATTTTATAGCATTACCGATAAGGTTGGTTAAAACCTGCTTCACCCTCATATCATCAATAAGGATAAAACAATTGTTGTCGGGCAAAGAGGTTTTGAGTTTAAGTTTCAGATTTTTCTTTTCTTTAAATAAGATGTCGTTTTCAAAGAATGTGAATAGCTCATGCAAAACATTATTTAAAAAACATTTCACAGGGTTAATCTTTAATTGCTTTGATTCTATCTTGGAGATATCTATAATGTCGTTGATAATATTTAAAAGGTCTTTCCCTCTTTTGCTGATGATGTCAATAAAATTACTTCGTTTTTCTTCATTCAGGTCAGGGCTTTTCAGGAGATCGGTAAAACCAAGAATCGCATTCAAAGGCGTACGTATCTCATGCGACATGTTAGCGAGGAATGTTGATTTCAGATGATCAGATTCTTCAGCTTTATTTTTTGCCAGCATCAGTTGCTCTTCTGCCTGCTTTCGCTCCGTAATATCTATAATGATTCCACGTATACCATAAGGCAGCCCGTCTACGAAAACAGGTAATGAATTAACTATTGCCGGAAAAGTGGTTCCGTCCTTTTTTACCATGTCGTATTCCGAAGATAATGTAATTTTGCCGCTTACTATTTTACGGATATTATCGAACGCTTTTTCCATGTTTTCAGGCATGATCATCTGACTTATATTCAACCCGTTTTCAAAATCTTCTTTTGTATAGCCGAATGCAATGAATGCCTGACGGTTTGCAAAAAGCAGGCGACCGTTCATATCTGCTTCAAATACGGATTGGGGAAGGAATTCCGTAAGCTCCATATATTTCTGCCGGCTCTTCTTCAGTTCTTCCTCCGCTTCTTTACGTTCTGAAATATCGCTCTGGGTGCCTACCATACGGGTAATATTTCCGGATTTATCCATTTCAACATATTTTCCGCGGGAAAGGATCCATTTGAATATGTTATTCTTGGTTTTCATCCTGTACTCAACGGAAAAAGCGCCTGTATCCCCTTTTATATAGTTTGATATAGCGCTTAACACGGCAACCCGGTCTTCATAATAAATCAAATGTATCCATTTTGTATAATCCATAGGGAATTCATAGGGTTCATACCCGATCATGGTATACCAGCGCGGGCTGAAATAATTTACTTTGTTAGTTTTCGGATTAAAATCCCACATCCCGTCGTCTGCGGCATCTAAGGCAAGTTTAAGACGTTCTTCGCTTTTTCTCATGGCTTCTTCCACCCTTTTCCTTTCGGTAATATTTCTTGTTACGCCATGAATACCGTAAATCGCATCGTTTTCATCAAAGAGGAAAGTGAAATTTACTTCTCCCCACACAAGGCTGCCATCTTTATGGTAATGCAATAATTCGAAAACAACCGAATAATTCTTGCCGGGTATAATTCCATTTTTTATTTTCTGTAATTCATTCTGAAATATGGAACTTGTGATTTTTATTGATTCGGGAGGATATTTTTTTTCTGAGGGTAACGGTATATATTCTTCAACGGAATATCCTAAGTGTCTTTTAACTGCCGGATTCATATAGGTGTAGCGGAGATTCATATCCATAGTCCAGATGATGTCTGTGGTTTTCTCTGCCAGCAGCCTGTATTTTTCCTCGTTTTCGCGTAAGGTTTTCTCATATATTTTTCTCTCTGAAATATCCACATGGGTTCCCACCATCCGCACTATTTTTCCCTGAGCATCCCATTCTACGGCCTTTCCTCGTGAGTGAATCCAGATATAATTATGGTTCTTTGTCTTCATCCTGAATTCGGCGCTGAAAATCCCGGTTTTCTTTTTGTAATAATTTCTGAAAGCGCTTTTAAAATCATTTACATCATCCGGATGGATCAAGCCGAGAATTGTCTGAAAATCAATTTTGAATTCATAGGATTCATAGCCCAGCATGGTATAAATACGGGGGCTCAGGTAATTCATCCGGTTTTCTTTTGAATTAAAGTCCCATAATCCGTCGTTTGCAGCGTCAAGGGCATACTTAAGGCGTTCTTCGCTTTTTCTCACTTTTTCTTCCGCTTTTTTACGGTCGGTGATATCCATGAAAATATTTAAGGATCCGAGGAATTCCCCGTTTTTTCCTAAATAAGGCGTAACAGTTGCCAGCAGATGTTTTTTAACTTTATCGGGACGGGTAATTAAAATTTCATAGCTGCTTTTTTTACCTTTTTTACGAAGTTCTGTTTCCTGCTTTATCACGCTGAACTGTTCGTCGCTCACAAATTCTCCGAGCGATTTTCCAAGCAGCGCATCAGCCTTCATGCCAAATATTTCTTCGGCAGCCGGATTCACAAAAGTAAAACATTCCTCAGTGTCAATGATACCGACTCCTTCTCCCTGGTTTTCGACAAGAATTCTGAAACGCTCTTCACTTTTTACAAGAGCTTCTTCTGTTGATATCCGTTCTGTGATATCAATAATAAATCCTTCCAGGGCGAGTAATGTATCCGTATAATCAAATATACCGCACCCCTGCTCCCAAACCCATTTTAAATCTCCGCCTGCAGTGGTAATCCGGTAAGTAAGATGGTATGGCTTCTTTAATTCCAACGCTTTCTGAACGTTATCCCACACATAGTCTCTGTCGTCAACATGGATCAAATCATTGAATGTAATTTTTTTCTTAACAAGAAAATCATCCGTATGATAGCCTGTAAGATCAAAACAGCCGTCGCTGAGAATTTCAAATGACCAGTCCTTATCGTTTTTACAGCGATAGGCTAACCCGGGCAGGTTGCTCATAAGCATGGCAAGCGAGCGCTGGATTTCATCAAGAGCCGCTTCCGCTTTTTTACGTTCGCTCACATTCCTGATGAATGACTGATACGTTCCATCAGACATCATCTTTGTATTCATTTCAACGGGGATCCTCCGGCCGTCTTTCCGGGTAAGCATTCTCTCACGGAATATTGTCTCCCCTTGTCTTAAAAGATCATATCTCAGCGGGTTTCTTTTTATTTCTTCTTCTGTAAACAGATTTCTCAAGTTCAAGGCAAGCAATTCATCTTTAGAATACCCGGTTAACTCACAACACCGGGAATTTACCCGGATAAAATTACCCTTGGGGTTGCCGATAAAAATACTATCTGCAGCCTGTTCCACGAGCATCCTGTATTTTTCTTCACTTTCTTTCAGCGCTTCTTCAGCAAGTTTTCTTTCCGAGATATCAAAAATTGAAAATGAAACGCCCACTATATTCGAGTTCTTATCATAAGCGGGATGAAACGATAAATCGAGCCAGAATATATTTCCGAAAAAGTCATACTGCTTCTCGAATTGAATTATTTCACCGGCAAGGCTACTGTTGATTTTGTCTGTAAAATCAGATATTATATGCAGGGGCAATACATCAAAAGCCGAATCTCCGGCAGCTATCTCTTTATTAAGAATTTTTTTAACTAATTCACGGGTTGCCCTGTTGAATGATATTACTTTATAATCCCGGCTGATCAACGTGTAGCCCTGAAGCGTGCTATCAAACATTACTTTCAGGTTTGCTTCCGAAGCGACAAGTTTTTCATTTAGTTTTACGGCAAGTTCAAAAGCCCTTTTTAATTCCTGCTCACGGGTAATAAGTTTTTTATTTAACGCCTGGGATTTTTCAAGCAAACGGATTTTTTCTTCTTCGGCTTTCTTGAGTTCCGTAATGTCAATAACAAGTCCCCGCGTACCTGCTATTTTGTTGTCTTTTATAATTGAACTTGTATGAATTATTACCGGGAAAACAGCGCCATCCTTTTTTACCGCATTGTATTCGATCCTGTGGGGAATTTTTTCGTGAATGGCTGCCTGCCTGTCTTGCAGCGCGCGGATTCTGTCTTCCGGGGCAATCATATCCAGCACGCTGATACCTTTATTAAATTCATCCGTTGTGTATCCGAATAATTTTAAGCCGGCGCTGTTAACATAAACAAATATTCCGTTTTCGTCCGACTCATAAATCGCTTCCGGTAATAACTCGGCAAGGGTTCGGAACTTTTCTTCGCTTTCAGTCAACAGCTTTTCCGCGGCTTGTTTTTCTTTAACTTCTTTTTCAAGCAGAGAAACATACTTCTTTTTATTTGTATAAAGCCGGTAAAGTGTAATAACCAGTCCGGTAAGGACTAATGCAAAAATAAAAATGACATTAAGGATAAGTTGGTTTTTGTTAAACTTTAAATTCTGAATCTCTTTTTCTTTTTGTTCAAGGTCAAACTGGTACTGAAGATCGACCACGTTCTGCGATCTTTCATCTTCAAGGATATGATCTCTTGTAATATTATACAGTTTCAGATATTCTATCGTTTTATTTTTATTGCCGGTTGTTTCAAAAACTTCTGCCATGCTGAGATAATTATCCTGTACAAATCTTCTTAAATTATTATCCTGCGATATCCGCAGGCTTATTTGAAAATAATTCAAAGCGGAATCATAGAGATTGATTTTAAAAAAAGTTTTCCCGATGTTCCGGTATGTTATAGCGATCTGGTTATTATCTCCCGTTTCCCGTGCAAGCGATACTGATTTTGAAAAACACTTCATGGCCTCATGGATATTGCCCCTCTCCCTGTTTACATTTCCGATATTGTTTAAAAGGGCTGAAATCTGGTTGACATCATTCAGAGAGGTATAAATTTTAAGTGAATTCTGATAATTGTCCAGGGCTAAGTTATACATATTGGAATACCAGTAAATATTACCGATGTTCAACAGAGAATTTGCCTGTTCCGGCTTATCACCCAACTGGCAACTGATTTTATAGGCTTCGTTGTAACAATCAAGCGCTTTATTGTTGTGATTCAGATTCCTGTAAACAACGCCGCATTTATTCAACGATTGGGCAATTCCCAATCTGTCGTTAAGTTCGCGAAAAAAAGATAATGCTTTAAGATGATAGTCCAATGCTTTGGTATAATCCCCGAAGAGACAGTAAATAACACCCATGTTATTTAAAGTCCGGGCAACGTCTTTTTTCTCTCCATACTTTTCGCTTGCAATAAATGCTTTTTGATAAAAATTCAATGCTTCAATGTTATTTCCCTGGGTTTGGTAAGCATCTCCTATCAGGTTAAAAGATTCTGCCTTGTGATTAAAATTGCCGGTTTTATTGGCCTGTTTTAAAGAAAGTTTTGCATAATAGATCGTTTTATCGGAAGATTTATTCAAATAACACTGCGCTATTTCGTTCAATAGTTCGATCCTGGAATCTTCTGACGCGCCGGAAAGCTTTTTTTCAAGACTATCGATCCGGCTGATTGCAAGCGAGCCGTGAACCAGAAAGCATGAACCAAAAACAATAAATAATATGCAGGGAATCAGTTTTCTCATCCGGAAATAAAATCTCTTACTTTAAATTTAAAGATGTTATTATATTTTGGATTTTCATATCCAGAAGCGCATTCACTTTATCGTAATCATCTCTTTTTTCTAATTTTTCCTTAACGCCAAAATAAAATTTTATTTTCGGTTCTGTACCTGAAGGGCGTATGGATATTTTTGATCCGTCTCTGAGAAAAAACTGCAGAACATTTGATTTGGGCAGGTTAATATTTTTTTGTTTGCACGATGCAAGATTTGTTTCCTTTAATACCTGGTAATCTTTAATGGTCACCACCTCGGAATTATTAACGGATTTCGGAGGGTATTTCCTGTATCCTTCCATCATCTGCGCAATTTCTTCGGCGCCGGATTTGCCATGTTTTTCAATATTCATCAAAGACTCTTTATAAAACCCATATTCCATATAAATATCAAGCAGGGTATCGAACAGCGAATTTCCCCGGTCTTTCGCCGCTGCAGCCGCTTCGGCAATAAGAGAACACGACATCACGGCATCTTTGTCGCGCACAAATTCTCCGGCTAAATAGCCGTAACTTTCCTCGCCGCCGCAGATGAATTGCTTTTTCCCTTCGTTCTGCAGGATGACATCGGCAATATATTTGAACCCGGTGAGAACATCGTAATATTCCACATTATGTTTTTTTGCAATGTCTGCCAGCAATTCGGTAGTTACAATGGTTTTCACAATATATTCGTTGCCTTTGAGTTTTCCTTTTTCAGCCCATTTCGAAATAAGGTAATTAAACAAAATCGCCCCGGTCTGGTTTCCATTCAGAAGGATGAATTCATTTTGGTTATTTTTTACGGCAATTCCCACACGATCCGCATCCGGGTCTGTAGCGAGCACCAGGTCGGCATCTATCTTTTTTGCTTTTTCAATAGCCAGGGTAAGGGCTGCAGAAACTTCCGGGTTTGGAGAAACAACGGTTGGGAAATTCCCGTCGCTGATGTTTTGTTCAGGCACAGAATGGATATTGATAAATCCGAATTTCTTAAGCGACTCCGGAACTAAACGCACACCGGATCCGTGAAGCGGGGTATAAACGATCTTCAGCGTATTATTCTTTTCAATAATATCAGGCGATAAAGAAAGTGTTTTTATTTTTTCAAGATAAATCCTGTCAATTTCTTCTCCTATACTGATAATATTTTTATCCGGACCATAGAATTTCACTTCATCAACGCTTGTAATTTTCTGCACTTCGGCTATTATATTCTTGTCGTGCGGGGCAATAATCTGGCCGCCGTCGTCCCAGTATGCTTTGTACCCGTTGTATTCTTTCGGGTTATGGGATGCTGTGATAACGACGCCACTCTGGCATCCAAAATGCCGGATGGCAAAAGATAGTTCGGGAGTTGGCCGTAACGAATCGAACAAATACGCTTTTATATCATTGTCAGAAAAAACACGGGCTGTGGTTTCGGCAAACAAGCGGCTGTTGTTCCTGCTGTCGTACGCTATGGCAACTTTAATCTCACGGTTCTGAAACTGCTTTTTCAGATAATTGCATAATCCTTGCGTAGCCATACCCATCGTATAAATATTCATACGGTTTGTACCAACGCCCATTATGCCCCTCAATCCACCGGTTCCGAATTCCATGTCCCGGTAAAAAGATTCCACCAGTTCATTCTCATCGTGCTCAAGAAGGTATCTTACTTTCTTTTTGGTTTCTTCGTCAAAATTACCGTCGAGCCATTTACTGGCTTTTGATTTTACTGAATCTAAAATATTATTTTCCATAGGGTAGAAATAGGATTTATATTTTCGAAATTTTTCCGATACATTCTTTAAGACTGTTCTTCCAATACGGAATTTCAATATCGAATGCAGATTTTATTTTTGCTTTGTTGAAAACGCTGTAATGGGGACGTTTTGCAGGTAACGGGTATTCTTTTGTCTCGATCGGAAATACGTTGCAGGGGATATCGGCGCACGTTAAAATCTCAATGGCAAAATCATACCAACTGCATGCGCCTTCGTTGGCATAATGATAGGTTCCGGGTTTAAAGCAAGAAGGATCGCCTGCAGACCGTGTTACGATTTTCAGTATCGTATCTGCCAGGTCGCGTGCATATGTAGGCGCGCCAATCTGATCGTAAACAATGCGAAGTTCGTCGCGTTCTTTTCCCAATCTCAGAATCGTCTTGACAAAATTATGACCAAAACCGGAATACAGCCAGGATGTTCTGATTATGATAAAATCACAACCCGCCCTTTCGATAGCCTGTTCGCCCGCCAGCTTTGTACAACCATAGGCTGACAACGGATTGGTTTTATCATCTTCTTTATAAGGAATTCCCGATAGCCCGTCAAAGATATAATCTGTGGAAATATGTATAAGTTTTGTTTTATGTTTTTTACAGACTTCTGCAAGAAACCCGGGTGCATCCGAATTGATAAGCCGGGCCTTTTCCATTTCAGTTTCAGCTTTGTCAACTGCAGTATATCCGGCACAATTGACAATAAAATCAATTTTCTCTTTGTTAAAAAAATCATGAAGCTGCGATTTATCAGTAATATCTAAGGTATCTAAATCCGTGAATTTAAAATGATATGCTTCAGAAGGATTCATCAGAACCAATTCTTTTATCTCACTTCCTAACTGACCATATGCACCTGTAATTAAAATAGTTTCCATTGCAAGCAAATTCAGTATTTATAATAAAAAACAAATATAAAAAAATATCCAGAATTTTGAATTGAATAAATAATTTATATCTTTGCTGTTATTAATCGTTTAAAAAAGAGATTTGACGCTAAGTCATGCTTTACCTTAAAGTTTCGTAAATTTATTTATTAACTAAAACAGAAAAAAGATGAAAAACATTGCAAGAATCGTAGCATTGATGCTGGTTGTCGCATTTTGCTTTAATGCGAATGCACAAAAATTGAAAAAATTCGGAATGGACTTCAAGAAAAAACATTACCCTGTAATCGGAGATGTCAGAATTCCTTACACGGATGTTATTGATTATTTCGGTTATGTAAAACCCGGCGAACCTGGTGATGAAACCAAAAACGGGAAAAAGTACTATTACTTATATGTTTGGATTCCTGTTGTTGCTCCTGAAATCGGTATTAGGATGGTTTCTCCGGTTACTTCATTAACTCCGGGCAAAGCTTCATTTGTTTCTCCTGCATGGGAAGGTGGAAAAGCAGATAAAAAGAATTTTTTCGACACATGGATTTCTTTTGAAAGAGCTGAAGGAATCTTTAAGAAAGAAGACATTCTTGCTAAAGGAAAAAGTTGCAACTGGAACAGTTATGGTCAGAATGACGACAGCAGCGAGCTTCCCAAACAGCCTTCAGGCAATAAATACAATTCTGTATTGCGTATCACCAGCGAAATAAGTAACCCGTTAAAGGCTCTTGTGGTTGGTTTGTACAGAATCGGTTTCACAACTTACAAAGTCGGAGAAGTGCAGGGTTCATTTTATGCCCAGGTTGGAGCGCCTGTGAAACTTCCCGGAGTAGTGATTGCCAAGGATCTGGAATCATTGGTAAAAATGATGGATCAGAAAAAATAATACATTGTATAAATAGTTATTGAGACAAAGAATAATCTTTGTTTATAAAGCCGGTGATAAATCGGCTTTATTATTTTCTGCTAATCGCTATTTGCAATGTTTTTCTATAAATTTGTAAGCATAGGTATTCCCAAGAACTGAAGCCTTTTTCCAATCCTTGCAGGCTCCTTCTGTATCACCCGAATTAATCTTTGCGATTCCGCGGTTAAAATATGCATTCGCAAAAGAACCATTTATTTCAAGGGCTTTATCAAAACTTTTAATAGCGCCTTCATAGTCTTTACATTCATTCTTTAAAGCGCCCATGTTATTGTATGCTTCCGCATGTTTGGGGTTGTATTCAATCACTTTCATGTAATCGTTTACAGCTTCGCTATACATTTGCATACGCGACCGCACGTACCCTCTCGCATAATACGATTCCGGATAATCAGTCCTGTACATAATTGATTTATCAAAGTCGTCCAATGCGCCCCTGAGGTCATTTGCCGTATCTCTTGCAATCCCCCTGTTATAATACGACATGGCTGCTTTCGGATTTTTTTCGATCGCAACGGTATAAAAATGTATTGCGTTTTCATAATTCAGAGAATAGAAATAGGTGATTATTGCATATAGCGGTATCAGCAAAATGAGTAATAAAAATTTTTTGTTTAACACTATGTTTTGAAAAGAAGCTAATAAAATCACGAAACCGACTGCAGGCAGATAAGAACGGTGTTCAAGGTAATCATAACCTAAGTTGCCGATATGAAGCCTGTGCATCATTCCCGGAACAGTAAAAAGGATAAACCATATTAGTCCGAAGATCGCCAATGAAAAATTTATTTTTTCTTTCAATTTATATAATAAACCAACCCATGCAATAATCAAAACAATGCCCGTAGTAGTTGAAAATACAGAATACACAGGCGCAGTTGATAAATTAAACGGAAGGAAAAATTTTGCGACAAATTCAGGTATCGTACATAAATTTTTTATCAAAGGCATCACCCCGAATTCATCGCCGGATGTTCCGGTGAGCACAACTTTTCGTGCATACAAATAAATCGCAACAACGAGGGCATAAGAAATAAAAAGAAAAATCACGGGCATGCTTCGCATTCTTTTTTTATCATTGAACCGGATGTATGCAGCGATTATAACAGGTATTAATATTGCTGTTTCTTTTGAGAACATGGCAATGCAAAAAGCAATCACACTAGCCGGAATAAAAATTTTATTCACAGTATTAAAATATCTGATAAAAAATATAATTGAAGCAACACCAAACAATGCGACAAGCAGGTCGCCACGCGAAGGTATCCATACTACGGCATGGGTAAACAGGGGGTTGACACAGAAAAAAAGCGACAACAGCAATGCCAGGAGATTGTTTACTTGCAGCAGTATCAGTAAATAAAAAATCAGCGAACAGGTTAAGAAATGCTGTAAAAAATTATCTATATGAAAAGCATCCGTGTTGCCGTTTGAAATATGCGTATCCAGCATAAACGATAAATTTTGTACCGGCCGGTAAAAATCGGATCCGTCTCTGCACATCAGGGCATCTCTCTTCACCGCTTCGCCAACATTAGACCCATTTTTTAAAAAGGCCATATTTTTAACCAATATCGGCGATTCATCAAGCTTGTCGAGCGGATAATCGAAAGTGTGCTTATAAAGAATCAAGGAGGCGAGAAAGAGCAAAAGGTAGGGAAATGGAAACCGGGTGACGATCCTGTAATTTATCCTGCCGGGCTCTGATTTTTCTTTTTTCTTTTCCGGAAGATTACCCATCTTCTTGTTCATTAGAAAAAATCTTACCTGATAACAGTTACGATCCCCTGTATGGGTTCTGAATCACTCCTGAGTTTGATTATATATATATATGAACCGGTAGCCACGTCTTTGCCATTGTATTTGCCATCCCACCAGTTATCAGGATTGGAATAATTGTCGCTTTTGAATAGTAAAAGACCCCATCGGTTATAAATTTCTACCTGCGCTTCCGGATACAAATCAATATGCCGGATCTCCCATTTGTCATTTTTGCCGTCGCCATTGGGAGTAAAAGCAGAAGGTATTTCAATACACGAAACATCCACGGCATCCTTGATCTCAACCGAACTTACTTTCTGACATCCGGTGCTGTCGGTAACGGTTATGCTATAATTTCCTGCGCCAAGATTAACTAAGTTTGATACAGTTTCTCCTGTTGACCATATATATAAAACAGGCTGTGTTGCGCTTATAATCACTATCGTTGCCGTTCCATCTTTATTCCCGGTACAGGTAGTATTAGTTGACTGAATTGAAAAGGCAGGAACCGCTTTTACAGTTACTATAACCGTATCAATATCCGAACAATTCACGGCATCGCTAACTGTAACAATGTATGTCTTGCTGGAATCCGGCGTAATGGAATGTGTTGATCCGCTACCTAAGGAATTATTCCATAAATAATTCAACGGAGCGGTTCCGGAACTTCCTGATGCATCAAGCGAAACAGCCGTACCCCTGCAAACAGAAACATCCTGCCCCGCATTGGCAACCGGGTTTGCAGCAACCGTTATTTTAACACTGTCGGATTTGGAACATCCATTGATATCTGTCACGGTTACGGTAAATGTTGTTGTAACTTCAGGCGTTACATTCTGTGTCGCCAGCGAATCAATGGCAACATTATTCCAGTGATACGTTAAAGGAGTTAAGCCTGTGCTTCCAGTTGCATCGATCACAGTTGAACTACCGGAACAGATAATGCTGTCTGCTCCGGCCTCGGCAACCGGCAAAGGATTCACAGATATTATTATGGTATCAAAATCATAACACAAATTTGCATCCGTTACGGTCAGATAATAAAATGTGGTTACAACAGGGCTCACGGTATGCACAGCGCCGCTGCCTAAGTTATTATTCCATGAATACGTTAAGGGTTGAACGCCTGAACTTGAAGATGCATCCACAGAAATATTTTCTCCTTTGCAGATTGTGTCGTCAGCACCGGCATTGGCTACCGGAGAAGGATATACGATAACGATTACAGAATCTATACCCGTGCATTGTTTGGCATCAACAACCGAAACATGATACATCGTGGTGACAGTTGGTGATACATTATGAGATATTCCGCTTCCCAGCCCGTTATCCCAGGTATATGTGAACGGGAGAGTACCGCTTACCGGAGTTGCAACAATGGTTGCAGAATTTCCCGAACAGATTGAAACATTGTTTCCGGCATCAACCACAGGCATCGGGTTAACTAAGATTGTAACCTGGTCCGTAGCTGTGCATCCGTAATTATCAGTGACGGTTACAATATATGTAGTGGGAACATTCGGAGTCACGGTATGTGAAACACCCGACCCCAGGCCATTATTCCACGCGTATCCCAACGGCGCGCTTCCCGTGCTGTTCGCAGCGCTCAGCACAACAGAACCGCCATAACAGATCGTGTCATTGCTTCCTGCATCTGCCACAGGAGCGGAATGAATAATAACGGCAAAACTGTTTGTTGTAGCCGAGCAGCCCGTCGCATCAATCGTTTCTGTGAGGGTGATCATTCCCGGGCTGATATTTCCCCAGGTTATATCCACGGAACTTGAAACAGAGGTTGCAGGTGTTCCGCCGGTGATTGTCCAGCTATAAGAATGGCCTGCAATATTTGTGGTATAATAATTTAACATTTCTCCCTGGCATGCATCCACATCTCCATATATCTGCGGGCCTGGAGCAGGATTCACAGTAATAGTCGCGCTTAAAAGCATATTGATGGTGCATGGCGTGGAGGCATTGGTAGCAACAACGGTATAGGCTCCGGCTGCAGACTGGTTGTTCCATGAGATCGCTGCACCCGTTCCTGCAACGGCAATTCCTGTATTGACGCCGTTTAACTGAAGCTGATAATTCACCCCGATTTCAGAGCCTGATAAATTAATGGTTACACCGGTTCCTCCGGCGCAATAGGCGCCGCCCCCGGATACAGTGAATTGTGCCGGAAGCGCATTAACTGTAACGGTAACCTGGTCGGTTTGTGTGCAGCCATGGCCATCCGTTACTGTAAGAGTATATGTGGTAGTTGATGTGGGTGTAACAGTCTGTGTCATTCCCGAACCAAGCCCGTTGCTCCAGGTATAAGTTAGAGTTGGAAAACCGCTGCTACCAGAGCCGCTAAGCGTAGTGGATATTCCGTTGCAAATGGATGCATTGTTCCCTGCTTCGGCCACCGGCAATGTATAAACTGTTACAGTAACTGTATCAGAAACCGTATTTGATCCGTCAAAAAGCACAACAGTATAAATAGTATTTACAGTGGGGTAATCCGCAGGATTTGCAGAACCTGAAGTGAATGATGAAGAATTAGAAGTCCATGTATATTGATATCCGGCAGGATTTCCACCGCTGCCCACAGCATGAAGCAGCGCCTGGGTTCCCTTACAGATTGAATAATCCGTTGCTGTTGCAATAATGCTCAGAGGCCCGCCGGTAATATATACGGTAACCTGATCTGTTCCCGTACAGCCTGAGTTGATATCCGTAACAGTTAATGTATATACGGTAGTTGATGACAGGTTTACAGTCTGGGGATTTTGCACATTGGGATTTTGCAGCAGGCCTGCCGGAGACCAGTTGTAAGAATAATTACCTGTTCCCCCTGAGGCGGAACCATTCAATGCAGTATTGGTTCCATTAGGTATTGTAGCATTATTGCCGGCTTCAGCAACAGGATTTGCATTGACTGTGATGGTAACCGTATTCGAATTTACAGTACCGCAACCACCGGAAGTTACATTCCTCCTGTAATAAGTGGTGATTGCAAGCTGCGGAGGACTATAGTTACTGTTAGTAGCTCCTGTAATATTATACCAGTTGATATTATCTGTTGACGATTGCCATTGATAGGTGTAACTTCCGGTTCCTCCTGCAGGCGCTGTAATCTGGGTTAAACCGGCAGGCGTTGCATTTGCACAAAGGGTTTGATTAGCGGCTATGGTTCCCGGAGTGAGGTTCGGATAAACTGTAATAACTATTGTATTTGAATAAGCCGGCGTGCAGCCTGCGCTTGAGAGTACAGCTCTAAAATACGTTGTTGCTGTAAGATTTGATGTTGTGTATGTGGAAGAGGTGGCGCCGGGAATATCGCTCCAAGTGGAACCGTCGGGCGATTGCTGCCACTGGATATTTCCCGATGAACCTGTAAGGCTCAGGGTTGTAGATGTATTATAGCAAAGCGTATTGTTCGTTGCCGTGGCAGTACCGCCGACGCTTTGCGGTGTAACCGTTACGGAAACGGTTGTTGAATTTGCAGAAGTACAACCCGCTCCGCTTGTTATTACAGCCCTGTAATAAGTGGTTGTGGTAAGAGCCGCTGTTGTATAGGAAGCGCTTGTAGAACCGGAACCGCCTGTTACATTGGCCCAACCGGATGTTCCATTGGGTGATTGCTGCCACTGGATACTTCCGGTATACCCGGTTAACGAAATAGTTGCAGCGCTTCCCGCGCATATGGGTGGAGGCGTACTGGCCGTTCCGGCTACACTCATCGGATAAACAATAGTAGATTGAACATCGGTGCTTGTACACAATCCGCTAATCTGGTATTGCACTCCTGTGATTCTCACATCATCAATGTTCCATCCGGAATATGTCTGGCTGCCATCGCTTACACTGATCCATCGGATATAAACGGTTGAATGTCCGTCAGCCCATTGGGAAATATTAATGATCCGTTGCGTCCAGTGATTATCCTGTGGATAATCAGGCTCAGGCAATGTTGTCCATGTTGTTCCGTCGGTGCTGATTTTAACATACGCCTCATCGTAGCTTGGTTCAAAATTGGCATACCTCCAGAAACTCAGTGTTGAATTTCTGATAGTAGAGCAATCAATAACAGGCGTTTTCAGCCATTCGGTCGAACTATTGTTATATCCGCCAACACCGTTTCCCGTTCCTGCAGACAAACCCTGGCCATACACGTTGTTATCTGTATTTGAAGTATGATCAATTAATGGATCTTTATTTGAATTCGGATTGCTGTTGCTCCCATTGCCTCCTTTTGGTTTTCCTGTTGCCCATGAGTCTGTACCTGTGGCGCCATGTGTCCATCCGGCAACCGGAGCCGGATCAAAATCATCTTCAAATTTGGTTACCACCTGATAGTCGAAGGTATAGGTCACATCATGGGTTCCCGCTCCTGCGCTTGAAGGATTGAATGTTGTTCCGGTTACTCCGGCGCCGCTGAATATTCCGTTCGGCGCATAGTTTCCGGTAAGCGTTGCCGATGACCCGTTTATGCAATAAGAAGGGGCAAGCCCGGTAAAACTTGCATTGGCGGCATCCACATATACGGTAACATCCGCATTGCCCGGACAGGCAGGATTGCTGCCTGTTACGGTAGCGGTATAGGTTGTAGTCTGCGACGGAGAAACCCAGATCGTAAAATCATTTTCCTGTCCTGCCAAACCCGGATCAGAAGGGCTGGCAGACCATGTAACACTCGTACCGCCCGATGCAACCAACTGAACCCAGTCGCCTTCGCAGATAGTCTGATCTTTTCCCGCATCTGCAACAAGCAGGCCCTGGCTGGCTGCAAACACGTATTTGCAATTGTCTTTTGCATACCCGTCAATCATTAAAAGATACGTGTGGCCGGGTATCAAACCGGTAGCGGTAATCTGCCCGTTTATCTGTTCACTGGGGCTCCAGCAGTTAGATTTGGCGATAAAAGTGTTGCAGTCCGTATCAAAAACCTCGAGTTGTATGCCTTTTACCGTGCCATAAAAACTGCCCTGGCAATCAGACACCCACACATCCAATACGGCTTCATTGGATTCTGCAACAAATGAAAGCCATGAATTATTATTGATTCCGCCGCAGAAAATTCCCGAATGATACGAATCGATCTCGTCGTGATCTGTTGTATAAATAATAGAATCCGTGCTGCCGCAATACCCGTTGAAATCACAGATAGAGGTTGTGGATTCACAATTATCGGCAGCAGGAATAGTGCCGGTGCAGGAAGGCGCCACGCAATTTTCAGGACAATCAATCTTTAATTTAAAACCGGCGTCAACCGTGAGATTATCGGAAGTAAATTTAATAGTTATTGAGCCGGATAATGCGTAATATGCATTCCCTGTTTTATCAATTGTAGAAACGATTTCTCCGGGGCTTGCATGAACAGTTTCTCCGATCTGCGGCGCAGCGGTTGATGTTCCGTCATAAAAATATAAAAAATCATAATTCATTTCAGTATTGTAATATTGCAATACAGCCCTGATACATCCGCCATTGTTGGAAGTAAAAGTCATTGTATAGCTTTCTGAATTTGCATAATTACCGCCCGGGCCGCCGCTGTCAAAAACAATAGCGCCGCAAGTAGTTACCGTAGTATTATTGTTCGCGGAATTTAACAGATAAGTCGGATATCCTGTAACAATTACATCGTCAATGCAAACGCCGTAACCGTAATCGGAAATTCCCTCAAAGCCCAGATAATAGGTTGCCGACGGATTGGGTAAAACAATGGTTCTGTGTTTCCAGTCTATCACCTGCCCGGAAAATGTCTGTATCAAAGTCCAGGCTCCGCCCGCAGAAGTTTTATAATACACTTTCAGGGTATCGCAATCGCCGGCCCAGTTTACCTGCGCGTGGTAAAAATCGAGGACACAGTAAGAATAACTTCCGAGGTTGATAGCGGAAGTAATAAGTTTTGTTTTATTGCCATTGTAATTTGCAGAATAAAAAAGGCCATTGTATGCGCCGTTATGCGCTGCAGCCGGATGGGAGGCGCTACCCCCTGTTGCGCATATCCAATTAACAGATCCGCTTACAAATTGATTGGTCCAGCCGCTTGGAAGCGCGCCTCCATGCTCAAAATTCTCTGACATCACGGTGGTCTGTGAGGATGCCGATAAATTATAAAAAATCAATATGGTTATAAATAGAATAATTCTGTTAATTCCTGCACTCATAAAATCTTCAATTACTTTTTATTATTGCAATTATTATTTTCAATATCTTTAAATGCCAGGTTAACCTCCTGAAATGATAACAATATAATATATTTTCCGGTTCGCTTTTCACCGTTGATGCCAAGATCCACCGTAACGCGTTCCTTTTCTTTTCTGTGTAAAAAATATTGAGTCATATCAATATCGGCCGGACTGATGACGCCTTTCATTTCGTCGGGGATAATATAGGAAGAGATGTAAAGATAATTGATCTGAAGAATTTTATAATAGGGCATTTCATTGATCTGATCCATGGTATAAATTTTCAGCGCTCTTTTGTCAACAAGATCAACCTGCCTGCCTGCAGGCAAGGTATTCTGAGTAAAAGACTTTGCCGCAATCAATAAAACGAATATTAATAACATATAAACTTTTTTTCTCATTTGATGAATTTTGGGTTAATTAAAAACAAAACACCGAACAGTCGAACTTGGCGTGAGCCACGTGTGCGTGAACACCTTTAGTGCATGCGTCAATGTGACAGGTTTCAGGTCAGATTTTGGTTTTTTGGAGTTTTACGTTAAACTCATTATTCATGCCCTGCTTGATGTCGGCTGAAAAATCCACTTTTATCCTGTCCGGGGCTGCCACGGTAAAATGGAAATGACCAGAGCGATGTTTATCAATATGTATTAATCCATGGTCGTTGGCAGTATAGACTTTTCCGTTGCTTATATCGGTAACGGAAGCATTTAAAATAACCTCATTATTTTCTTCGGCAATGGTTTTAAACGTTACGCCGGTTGTTCTTATACCTGTGTTCAAAATTTGCCTGGCAAGCGTCATTTCATTTACCATTGCAGGTTTGGTATCGCTATAATAACTTAATACGAGGTCGTACATATTATCCAGCGCCTCGTCGGCATGTTTAAAATAATCGTGCAAGGGGTCGGTGCCTGCGGCTTTTTTAGTTTGTTTAGCCTGGGTGGGGCTGTCTTTTATGGTTTCATACGCGGTAATTGCATTATCTATTTCGGTAATATTACCGGATGTGACAGCGCTGAACAAAGTGAGATTATTATTTATAGCATCGCGCGTATTCTTTGCCCGCTGTAATGCCGTGGTTTTAGGGGCCCTGTAGATATAGGAATAAGGCGTTTCCAATTGTTTGGCAAGCGCTGTATTACCTGTTATGCGGGCTTTTGCGGCTGCACGCAGGCTATATTTTATGACTGCGTTTGCCATGACGGCTTTTGCCATTTCGCTTGCCGTTTTGTTACCTTTAGTATCCTGCTCCTGGGCGGCGGCAGATTTTTTTATTGCAGTTACATCTGTTTCAAACTTTCCCTGCTCGGCAGCATAGTCGGGTATGGAAGCTACATCGCCTGCATGATTTACATTAAATTCATTGATTCTGTCATAAGAATCTAATTTAGCTCGTTGTGTATTGTTCATATTTTTAAAATTTAGGATTTAGGATTAGTGATTTTGGATTTACCATGCCAGCGGTCGTGTTATTTATGCTACCGGTTGTATTTTTTATGCTAACAGTCGTGTTTTTCATGCTAGCAGTCGTGTTTTTCATGCTAGCAGATATATTACTCATGCGGGCAGTTATGTTATTCGCTCCAGCGGTTATGTTATTCATGCCAGGGGTCGTGTTTTTGATGCTATTGGCCAGGTTTTTCATGCTATTGGTCGTGTTTTCCATTCTATTGGACGTATTAATCATGCTATAGGTTATGTTTCTTATGCTAGCGGTCAAGTTTTCGATACAAATATACTGTTTTTTGTGAAGAAAAGAATTTTTTATTTTTTTTTATGTTATGGCCTGAAAATTTGTCTTCCGCGCCGTTCGTGGACGCGCCTGCACACAAAGCAGCAGTGGTTTGCATATCTATGTCAGATGTATGATTTTGACATATTATTTTGTGATTACAAGCCTTTCGGTTTTAACTAAACGGTTTCCGGCTGTTACCTGATAGTAATAAACTCCGTTGCTGAAATTGTTATGATTAATCATGACTGTGTTTTTGCCGGATTTTATTTCTATATCGTAAATTTTCTTCCCGATTTGGTCGAATACAGCAAAGCGGCATGAACCCCCTTGTGTTCCCCCTTGAGAAGGGGGAAGGATATTATAATTGAAATAAAAATTGCCGTCGTTGGGGTTGGGGAACATTGTAACAAACTCGTTTGAGGTTTGAAGTTTTGAGTTTGAAGTTTGGTGTTTGTTGTTCAATTGTTCATTGTTCGATTGTTCGTTTGTGGTTGAGTTATTAGTATTATCACCGGCATGTGAATAGCGTGCATTATTTGCATTTGAGGGACATTGTACGTATTTAATTGTATATACTCCATTAAGGGTTGTTATTCCGGTTACATAAATATTTTCATTATCGCTTACAATTAAATCAGGCGGGTAAGAGTAATCAGCCCGGTTTGTATTAACGGATTCGAGCCATTCAAATGAACCTTCGCTATTAAATTTAGCAGTGAGGAACTGATTATAAATTTTCTTAGTTCCAGTTCTTGGCAGCGTAACTATAAATTGTTTTGTACCCGCTGTGTAGATATTTCCTGCAATATCTGACACCATAGATAAAAGAGGTGAAACAACTTCTGCCGTGGAATTCAAACTAAATGAGTTTAGCCAGATTTGAGAACCAGACGGATTATATTTTATAATTGAATAGCGATTGGGTAAAAGATATACATTTGTGCCTTGTGTTGAATAATATGTAACAATACCACCAACAATAATATTGCCGTCTTTATCTACAAGAATATTATCAGATTGATTTACGTGTGAAGATTCATAATTATAGGTTTGTGTCCATTCTGAGCTACCTGCGGATGTATATTTTACGGTAATAATTGCTGTCCAGTTATTAGTCGTAATCGTCGAACCAGTGGCATAAACCGAATTGTCATTTCCGACAGTAGCTTTTAAAAGATTACTTGAATTAACCACAGACCAAAGTAAAACGCCAGATGAATTATTTTTGAAAATATAACTTCCATCAACTGACTGGTTGCATAACACAATTACATTTCCCAGTTTATCTATTATAATATTCCGAACAACCATAGATGTGGTATTATATACATTGCTCCAAAGTTTTTCACCACTGCTATTATACTTGGTTAATGCGAAATAGAACTGATTGGAAGGGTCAAGTACATTAGAAGCGACGTAAATATTATTCAGCGTATCAATAGCAAGATAACCGGAACTCCCAAAATAATAATCGTCTGTCCATGTGTTTGACCAAACTATTGAACCGGACGTATTAATTTTAGCTGTAACAGCGCCATCATCGCCTTTGCCTGTGAGAATGATGTTACCGGATTTGTCGGCTTTCATATCGGTTAATGTATAATCGCCGAAACCAGTCGGGTTGTAAGAGATATGCCAGAGTTCATCGCCGACAGGGTTGTATTTAATAAGCATATAATCGCGTTTTGTGCCGGGATAATATGCTGTGCCTGCAACATAAATATTACGGTCTAAGTCTATGATACTATTGGAACATATTGCGCTGTCGGATATATTAAAATCTCTTGTCCAATATTCTTTATGATCGGTTATGAAAGAAAGCGGCGATGAATTTTTCCAGTAACTAATTGGGTTGCATTGTATCTGTGATATTCCGTAACCGCTTTTAATCTTAAAGGAATAATTATAGGTTGTGTCAAGCTGGTTTACTTTTGACATATTAAAAGTAAACTGGCCTGTGGTATTAGTAACAGCAAAAATAGTATCGTAAGTATTTCCGAATTCATCAACAAAATAGAGAGTATCACCGATAACAGGGGAACCGCCGCATTCGGCATGCTCGCTAAGATAGCCATAAATACCGGGGCATTCGGGAATGATAATTTGCTTTATTGTAGTGTCTTTGCAACCCAGAGCATCAGTGGCGATTAGGGTGACGGGGAAGATACCGGAGGAGGGGAATTTATGACTGACAAAACCCCCTTGTGTTCCCCCTTGAGAAGGGGGAAGAAAACCGCCATCGCCAAATGACCAGTTGTAGGTATAAGGTGTTTTGCCATACAGGGTTTTGTTGGTGAAATGAACGGTGTCGTTGTAGCATTGAACGGTATCATTGATAAAACCTGCCGTGAGTTTTTTCAGCGTGAGGGTTACCGGGCTTACAGAAATCCATTGCTCGATGGTTTTGAAAATGGTATCTTGAACAACCCCCTCTGAACCCCCTTGTGTTCCCCCTTGAGAAGGGGGAATAACTGAACCTGATTTGATGCCGAAGGTGTATTTTGCGTTTTGGTCAAGGAAAATCAAATCATTGAACTTGAATCTGAAATAGCCTTGTAAATCTGTTGTTGCTGCTGTAAGTGGTTGAGGCAGCAATTGAAGTGATGGTTTGCAACTGTGCAGGGGTGAGTTCAAACAGGGTTTTGTTTTGTGTGCAGAGGGTTGTCATGATGGAGTAGAATTGTTTGAAAGCAATATCATCAGCGGTTTGTTGCGGTAAGGTATTTAATGTTGTGGAGGCATTGCTGCAATCGTTTTTCAATAAATATGCTTGTACAAGTTGTTTCTTTGAATCTAAATCTGTTTGAGTTTTGAGGAAAAGTATTGTGCTGTCAATTTTTATAATGGAATCGTTCAGATAATAACGCATGAGTTCTGAAACGCTAAAATCTTTTTCCTGTTTTAATTCGGAAATCTGCTGTTCTAAAATTGCTCTTGCGGATGTGCCGGTTTGTACTGCCTGTATATCGGCTTTTATTCCGGCTGGCAGGTTCACGGTGTTTAAGGCTGTCATTACTTTGGCGGTAACGGGGCTGTTGGGAACAATAATATTTTTGAGTATCCCGGGAGGCAACGAGCTTGGCCGTTTGATGGTTGCTATCAGCACTGTGTCTGTCAGATAAGGGCCGGGCGCAAGCAGGGCATTTTTAAGATTACCGGGCGACATGTTGGAGTAAATTTTGTTTAAAAGGTTTTGAGTGTTGCCGCCGTCTATTGTAGAAGAAAGAATTGTTAGTTGCTGGTTGCTGGTTGCGATGCGTGTGATTAAATTAGTAGGGTTAGGACTTGTTCCTAAAGTGGATGGGCAGGCTGTATTATAGTCAAAAGCCGGAAGATGGACATTTGCGCAATCCCATGGCATTACTTTTCCCTGAGTATACGATTGAGGGCCTACCTGATAATATCTATATATAATTGGATTTACATCAGGATTCACCCAAATATCTTTATGAACACCGTTTGAGGTATGACTGAATAAATTATTTGCCGTTGTTGTCATTGAGCCGCATAAGCCCTGCGGGTTTCCTATTGCGCCTGATGCTACCGCAACATCAGCATACGTCATGTCGGAAATATATTTGTTGCATTTGATTTGCAAACCGCTGTTTGAAACAGTGTTTGAAAGTTTTTGCGCCTGTATCCCAACTCCTATATTTTGAAATCTATTCCTGTAAATCACATTGGAAGTTGAACCTGTTCCTGAAAAGATACAACCAATAGCGCCGTTATGCGTGGATGAAAATTCGTTATCTTCGATTGTAAAACCTGTACCCCGATAATATAATCCCATACCAGGATTTTGCATAGAAAAAAACTCATAAGGTAAACCAATATCAAATATATTTGACTTTATTCTTGCATAATTAACTCCTGTACTAAAAATACCGGCAGAAATATTTATAAATTCACATCCTTGCGCTGAGAAGGATTTCATCGCATTTGAAGACATTGCACGAATACCACAAAAAAGATTTACAAACTTATTTGGTTTTGGATTTCCGGTAATATTATCTATGCCGGCATAAACACTAAAATTCGCATCGAATGATAAAATACCAAAACCATTAGAGACAGGATTTGTGGTTGAATAATTCGTATTTGTAAATGTGTTACCGATTATTTTAATAACATCTATACCGCTAAGATATACAAACGAAGAAAAAACATTTAAAGAATTTGATTCAAATTCGCAATACTTGATATAACTTCTAAAATTCAATGCTGTATTTGTAGTAAATTTATTTATCGAAATACTGGTTTGGTTATTGATGAATTTTGCTCCATTTGCTTTAACGATACCACCGGCAAATGCAGGGTCTGTGGCAGGATTACCATCTGAATCAATAATTGATTTACCTGCAAATATGCCGCAAACTGCATTTGCTATTGTTGCAGCATTTATTAATTCAACCACGCCCTGGTTTGCATCAGACTGTACAAGGTTTGGGTTGCCCCAGACTTCGATGCCCTGCCACATTGAACTTGTAGATGTAAGTATCCCTCCATCAATTATTAATTTTCCTACTCTTTCCACGATTATTTTACCTGTGCCGCCCAAATAAATCTGAGCTCCGTTTTGAATATTTACTATTCCGCCACCCTTTATAGTTAGATTGCCTGACCAAATATCATTACATGTGTTATAAAGTTTACAATTGCTTCCCAAGTTTAATATTCCTCCGTTTTCAACAATTATTTGTGCATTTGACAGTAAAGACACTTCTGTATTTATCGTTAACTGAGCGCCAGTATAAACATGAATTGTATTTACACCCCTTTTACTGTTAATCGGGTTCCAAAACACCAGACTTCCTCCATAAAAATTATAGTCTTGTGTATAATATGCATTCACTTCGCATGGATTGGGCTCTAAATGAATTGCAGCTTGTAAATTTGATGTGCCGAGAATTTGGTGTATGCCATCATTATCAGCAGGAAATAAATAGAAATACCCATCAAAAAAACCACCATCCCCGTGTACTTTATGGAAAAAATTTAATAATTCAAATCCATCCATCACTATGCAATGAGAATTGTATCTGAACAAAACAGGCCTGCCTGCTCTTATATCATTACGAATAGCATCTTTAAAACCGTCAGGTGTTGCCCCATTTGGAGTAATATATTGCCAATTTGGTAAATATTTGAAGTGTGTTTCTAAATCTGTCGCCCAGTTTTGAGGAGTATGTGAACCATCAACACCAATTCCCCACCATTGCATATCGCAGGCAATGCCTGCATGATAAGTGAGCTTACCTGCTTCGTCCTTCTGGGCTTGGGTGATACCTGGTAATTCATCAAAGCCATGGTCAGGGTCGGCAACATAAGTAAGCGCATAAGGCATGTTGTTGTAGTTGTAGGTTTGAGCGCTAAAATCACATGAAAAGCTGCCTGAAATAGTTACTGGCAAATTTGTTTCTGTTGAAAGATACGTTTTTGAAACATTATCAGTATGGCTACCGGAACCAGTAATTGGGAATTTATGGTATCGCATTATTTGCGCCATAGCTAAAGGTACACAGCCCTGAGTTCCGGGAAAGTAACCTTGATTATTAGACGTTAATAGGGGATGATCTGCCGGATATGTTGGCGCACCAGTAAAGTAAGGTGACCATGTTGCCCAACTTGATGAATGGGCTGTTCCCAGCAAGGGAGCAAAAGAATTTTCAGGAGTCTGCCTGGTGTAAATACCATTTATGGCATTGCTCCAATCGGTAGAAGCATTGGGGTTGGTATAATTATTTGTTATATCAACATAACTTCGCTCAGAATACATGTTTATCAACGCAATAGCATGTTCGCTAATGGTTGTGTCAACTTTGTAGGTAAAAGAATAGCCGTATATGGGCGGCATACGGTCATCAGCAGAAATTAGTACAAAACCCCCGGCATTAAAATTGAAAATATACAAGGTATTAATACCACTGTATTGAACGGTTTGAGAACTAAGCACCGTGTAATCGGTTATTTTTGGAGGTGCATAATTTGTGTACCAACCTATAGCTACTGCCTGCGCGGTTTGCAGAGAAACCGATGCGGCAAAATTCTTGTGTGCTGATAACAGCAACAGAAATATTAAAGAGAGAATAAAAAATCGTTTCATAATTTTATCATTTTATTAGTTAAAATTTTATTGTTGTGATTAATTTTATAGAAATAGATATCCGGGGGCAGGTTGTGAGCATTGAATAAATAACCGTTTTCTAAACTGCTTAAGGAGATTTTTATACTGAGGATTTTTAATCCCATTGAATTGTAAACATCAAAATTTGCAGATGTTTCAATATCTGCCGTTTCGTTTTTGCTAAAATAAATTGTGGTTGACTCTGAAAAAGGGTTTGGATAATTATAAAGCAATGGCGGACAATCGGAATAGTTCAGATCACCAGACAAAAGCAAATCTCCGTTTTCATTAACTTTTAAAACACGCATCCCTTCAGGTCTACGGCCAATAATAATGAACCCATTATCAGAAGTCTGTCCCAAAGAATTAGATTCATCACGACCTGCAACACCAAATTGTTTTGACCATAAAGTATCTCCATAGATATTAATTTTCATTAACCAAGTATCATATGTATTAATATCACTACTTATCCAATGAAACCCTGATGCAATGAGGCAATTATCTGTGCTTAATATAATTTTATTCGGGTTAATATGATTTAAAGTATCAATCCATTGAGAATTGCCCAAAGAATCAAGTTTAAAAATTAATCCAAAATTTGACGCATTTCCACTTACTGCATAACCAGAATCTAATGTTTGAATAATACTATAGCCATAAGAACCACCTAAAATATGCGACCAAAGTGTATCGCCATTGGCATTCATTTTTATAACACAGGAACTGTTACCGCAAAAAGCGTAACCTCCATCATAGGTTTGAACAATTGCCCTTGCCTGTTCTAATGTTGTGAAAGAGTTTAGTTTTATAGTTTTTGTCCAAGTAGTATCGCCATTTTGATCGAGTTTCAAAACCCACATTGCACCCTGCCAATTGATTTGAAAATTATCCTTAACCCCGCAAACAATATAACCTCCATCTGTTGTTTGCTTTATTGAGAAAGCATTATCGTTATAAGGACCACCATAGGTCTTTGTCCAAAGCGTATCACCATTTTCATTTATTTTTAAAATCCATACATCGCCGGTTGTTAATAAGCTGCCGGTATCGAACCAATAATTTTTCCTCCCAGCCAGGATATAATTACCATCATTGGTTTTCTGAATTTCATTTGCCCACTCGCCAAGGCTGTCCCCATATGTTTTTGCCCACAAAGTATCCCCATACATATTTAATCTAAATATACAAAGATCAGAATTAGTAGATGTTATTCTCTTTGTTCCTGAAATAATATATCCGCCATCTTCGATTTGTATTATAGAATAACCAAAACAATTTCCGAATGTTTTATCAAAGGTTATTTGGGTGAATGCACTAAAGTAAGCAAGCCCAAAACATAAAATCAAAATCTTTTTCATTGTTAAAAAAAAATGATTTATTCACTAACAATAAGTGTAAAGATATAATAAATAAAAGAACAACCACTAAGGTATAAAAATAATTTATGAACAAAAAGTTTTATGTGCGTTGTTTTTTTCACTTCGTAAATCGTTATTCGATATTCGATATTCAAAATTATTATTTGATAAGTATTAGTGCGGTCAGGAGACCGCTATTTCAGGCGGCGCAGTTATAAACTACGCCGGGCGGGGGGTCGTGTATTGATTAGTGATTAGTGATTTTAGATTTACGATT
>JACREX010000209.1 GCA_016212695.1 Bacteroidia bacterium | reverse complement strand
TTTCTTTCAGCCTTAGCTTCGCCTGACAGCGTTAAAGATTTTATATCAATCTTGAAAATTCTTGCCACAGATAATTTTTATTGTTATACAACTCCTGTTCACCTGTTTGTTTCACTTTCATCGCTGGGGATTTTAATTTTAAATATCAAATCATTAAAAGACAATTTTCCGGGAGCTTATGGAATCATTTCTTTAACAGGGGCATTAATGGTATTTATACTTATGGAAAGTCAGTTCATCTATCATGACTATTATTTTCTTGATACTTTATTCCCTGTAATGGTTTTAATTGTAATCTATGCGATCGGCAAATTGCCCGATACTAACACAAATTGGGGAAAAGTATGTGCTATTGCTATGCTCATTATGCTCCCATTTATGATTTGGCTCAATAATACCGCTCTTGCCAAAAATTATTCAGCAGAAGCTGAAGACAAACAAAAAATTATCAGACAAAATTTCAGCAATACCGAATCGTTTTTAAAAGCTTCGGGAGTAACTGATACTTCAACAATATTAGTTATTGATGCATGTTCGGCAAACTATCCTTTTGTATTAATGAATAAAAAGGGGTACTCGCTTATATATTCTGAAGCGGATTTTAAAAAAATACCGGATTTGATGTCTGCGAATCCTGATTTTATTATTCTTCAGCATAATTTTATATTATCCGGTATACTTACGTATTACCCGCAAATTATATCCGGAATTAAAAAAATTTCCGATAATGGAAAAATTGCCATATTCAGGCGGAGCAACAGGGATAGCGTTAAGACAATTCCCGACTTTCTTGCTATAAATAATTTTCAAATAAATTATCATTCACATACAGATTTTGATGCGAATACGAATCCTCCGTTCTGGGAAAATATTCATCCAACCCGGGATAATAATGCCTTCTCCGGAAAATTTTCAGGTTTATTGGATTCTACGATTGAGTTTAGCGCAACGCTGAAAATTCCGGCAAAAAATCTGCTGAAACCAAATAACCAAAAAGCATTGATAGATATACATTTCAAATCTGTTAAAAAATTTAATGGATGCTATATGGTTTTGTCAGTTGAGGACGATCAGAAAAACCTTTTTTATTTTAGCGAAGACATAGGTAATAACTTTATCAATCAAAATTGGGCACGATATTTTTGCATAATTCCTTTCCCCGATTTAGAAAAAAACGCCAATGCCGTCATTAAAATTTATCTGTGGAATAAGAACAGGAATCATATCCGGTATGATAACTTCTCCGTTGCAATCATTGATAAGGATTATCTTAAATAGCGCTTGCAAAAATACTCACGGTATCCTCATGAATTTATGAGCCTGCAGTGAAATACTCCAATAAGGATGCGCTTTGATATATTCAACTATAACCAGAATATTTTGCCTGTACCGGCTCCATTCCGGTTGTAAATACAATTTACATTTTTTGTTCACCAGGCGGGAGTTTTCTTCGGCCCGGTCAAAATCATCTTCATCAAAAATCACCACTTTTAATTCATGAGCCATAGAATAAATGCTGTTTAGCGGGGGCGTCTGCTTTTTGGGTGAAAGGCATATCCAGTCCCAGGTTCCCGATATTGGATGCGAACCGGATGTTTCAATAAATGTTTTAATAGAATGCTTTTTTAATCCTTCACATAAGGGATCCAGATTATACATCAGGGGTTCTCCGCCGGTCACCACAACTGCTTTTGCGGGAACAGCACGGGCTTTGTCAATTATATCTTTTATGTCTGTGAGGCTTTGCAGGCCGGAGTTCCATGTTATTTTCGAATCACACCAGGAACAACAGATATCACAACCTCCGATACGAATAAAATACGCCGCTTTGCCGGTATTATAGCCCTCGCCCTGCAATGAATAAAACTCTTCCGTTACCGGCAGTTTGTTCCCTCCTTCAAAAATATCGGTCATTTCTGATGAATGATTTATGAAATACAACTTCGCAAAATTACAGTAAATACAAAGAATAGCAAATCGGCTTTCATGTTTTAATTAATTTTTTAATCTTTGCAACAAATCAAAAATCTGAAACCCTGAATCCTTGAGGCTGCTTGTTCCGATACTATTTATTATCCTTTTCACCCTTGCCGTTGATCTTTATCTGTTCAAGGCATTACGGCTCTTTTGCAGAAATATAAAGAATAAAAAAAGAAAGCGTATTATATATTGTATTCATTGGTCAATACCTCTTATTACCATTATTATTTATCTTTTTATCAATGCCAGATTAACAGGATTCAGAAATCCTAAAACCTATCCGGCATTATTCAATATATTCGGAATATTCATTCTTATTTACCTGCCTAAAATAATTTTCTTAGCTTTTCATTTATTAGAAGATATTTCTTTCCTAATAGTAAAGGTTTTTAAAAGAAATCTTAAACGCTATCTTTTTTTATCAAAAACCGGATTGATAATCTCCGTTATTCCCATATTCCTGATCTTGCACGGGATGCTGTTTGGCAAATATGATTTTCAGGTAAAAAAAGAAAAAATAAATTTTCACAACCTGCCTGTAGCTTTCAATAACCTGAGAATTGTCCAGATTTCCGATCTGCATATCGGGAGCTTTGGCGGAGACACTGCCGTTATTAAAAAAATCGTTGACCTGGTAAACAAGCAAAATCCGGATATTATATTTTTTACCGGCGACTTGGTAAATAATTTCGCTGAAGAATTAAAAGGTATCGAACCCATTTTTTCCGGATTAAAGGCCAAATACGGAAAATACTCCATTTTGGGTAATCACGACTATGGAGATTATTTCAGATGGAACGCTCAGAAGGAAAAAGAAAAAAATCTCGACGAACTGAAATCAATGGAATCAAAAATGGGATTCAGGCTTCTTTTAAACAGCTCGGATACGCTTGCAGTAAATGGGCAAAGCATTGCAATCATTGGCATTGAGAATTGGGGTAAGCCTCCGTTCAAACAGTATGGCGATCTGGAAAAAGCCGGCGCAGGTACGGAAAAATACCCGTTTAAAATATTATTATCTCACGATCCTGACTTCTGGCGCCAGAGGGTAACCGGGAAAACAAATATTGACTTTACCTTATCGGGCCACACACATGGTATGCAGATCGGGTTCCATCTTTTTAACAAGCAATGGAGCCCTGCAAAATTAAGGTTCAACGAATGGAGCGGCTTGTATAAAGAAAAAAATCAATATCTCTATGTGAATGTCGGCGCAGGGTTTATCGGCCTTCCGGCACGCATCGGCATGTCTCCTGAAATCACGGTCATAGAGTTGTATTCAAAATGTGATCAGTGATCGGTGTTCGGTAATCGGTGAGTTCTGATTAATGCGCCTCCATCCAGTTTTCACCAACACCGATATCAACAGTTAAGGGTACAGCCAAATTCACAGCGTTCTGCATTTCATGGCGAATGATCTCTTTTACCTGTTCCAGTTCTGTTTTTAATACATCGAAATTAAGCTCGTCGTGCACCTGCATAATCATTTTTGAGCGGAGGCTCTTTTCTTCGAAGCGGGCATAGATCCGGATCATGGCTTTTTTGATAATGTCGGCAGCCGATCCCTGTATGGGCGCATTGATCGCATTCCGTTCGGCAAATCCGCGAACCGTTGCATTGTTTGAGTTTATGTCCGGAAGATAACGGCGCCGCCCCATGAGGGTTTCCACATAGCCTCTTTCTCTTGCGGTCTTGATGCAGGTATCCATATAAATTTTCACATACGGATAATTTTTGAAATATCCGTCAATCAGTTGTTTTGCTTCGGTTCTCGGAATATTAAGGCGCTGCGCAAGCCCGAAGGCGGAGATGCCATAGATGATGCCGAAGTTTGCGATCTTGGCTTTTCTTCGCATATCGCTCGAAACTTCTTCGTTTGTGATGCCAAAAATTTTTGCCGCCGTAGCTGTATGGATATCTTCATTGTTATTGAATGCCTCCATCAAATACGGATCATTGCTCAGGTGCGCCATGATGCGGAGTTCTACCTGCGAATAGTCTGCAGATACAAAAATGTGATTTGCATCGGAAGGAATAAATGCTTTTCTTATTTCTCTCCCGCGCTCTTCGCGTATGGGAATATTCTGAAGGTTCGGGTTGTTTGAACTCAGCCTGCCCGTTGAAGTAATGGCCTGGTTAAAGGATGTGTGTATTTTATTTGTATTCGGATTGATAAGTTTTGGCAGCGCTTCCACATAAGTCGAGTGAAGTTTTTTCAGCGAACGGTATTCTAATATCCGCGCAACAACCGGATGCCGGTGGAGCAATTTTTCCAGCACTTCTTCGCCGGTGGAATATTGATCTGTCTTGGTTTTTTTTACATCCGGGGATATTTTCAGGCGTTCGAACAATATATCTCCCAATTGCTTTGGCGAAGAGATGTTAAATTCAATTCCCGCCAGGTTATAAATTTCTTTTTCTTCAGTTAAGATTTCTGAAACTAATTGTTCTGCGAATTGATTGAGGGAGTCAACATGAATAGATACCCCGTAATATTCCATATCCGCGAGCACAGGTATCAGCGGCATCTCGATATTTCGCGCTAGATCGTCAAGATGATTTGTTTTTAATTCGTTTTCGAGAACATTTTTCAATTGCCAGGTAACATCTGCATCTTCGGCTGCATACTCCGCAATTTTATCAAGCGCCACAGACCGCATGCTCAACTGGCTTTTCCCTTTTTTCCCGATGAGCGTTTCGATAGAAACCGGGGAATATTTTAAATAGACTTCAGAAAGATAATTCATGTTGTGCCTGAGTTCGGGCTGTATAAGGTAATGAGCTAGCATGGTGTCGAACAGTTCTCCCCGCACTTCGATGCCATATTGTTTCAGCATCAGGATATCGTATTTAATATTCTGCCCTGTTTTTCTGATCTGCGGATTTGCAAAAACATCCCTGAACTCATTTAATATTTCTGTTGTTTCATTCCTGCCGGCCGGCAAAGGTATATAATACGCTTCATGATCTTTATAAGAAAACGACATGCCTACAAGCTCGGCATGGTGGGTTTCTATTCCCGTGGTCTCGGTATCAAAACAGAATTCTTTTAAAGAGGCAAGTTTTGAAATAAGTTCTGTGCGCTGGTCTTTTGTAGAAATTATATAATACGTATGATCTACATCGGAAATTTTTTTCAGGGTTTCCGGTTTGATTTCTTCAGTCTTTTTCTCCGGTATATCAAACAGGCTGAGCATTCCCTGCTGGTGCCGATGTTCCGGTTTTGCAGGGGAAGTAATTATATTTGTTGTTTCAACCGAAGGTGTATTTGTTTCTGCTGTAAAACGTAAAGCATCTGTTCCTAATTTTTGAGAAAGCGTCCTGAATTCGAGTTCGTCAAATAATTTTTTTAATTGGGATATATCAGGATTTTCAAATTTCAACTCTGTTTCATTCAGTTCAACCGGCGCATCGAGCGCAATGGCAACAAGTTTTTTGGCCCGTTCCACCAGCGCTTTGTTATTTTCAAGGCTCTCTTTTTGTTTGCCCTTGAGCTTGTCAAGATTTGCATAAATATTTTCAAGGCTTCCGAATTCGCTTATCAGTTTGATAGCGGTTTTTTCTCCGATGCCGGGAGCGCCGGGAACATTGTCGGAAGCGTCGCCCCATAATGCCAAAATATCTATGAACTGCAGGGGATCGTTTATATTGTAAGTTTTGCAAATCTCATCTTTCCCGAGTATCTCAATATCATTATCGCCGCGCTTGGGTTTATAAATGAAAATATTTTCAGAAACAAGTTGCCCGTAATCTTTATCCGGCGTTACCATATACGTAGTAAAACCGGCTTTTTCAGCCTTTTTTGCAAGGGTGCCCGCAACATCATCCGCTTCGTACCCGTCTGCCAGGATCACCGGTATGTTATAGGCTTTAATGATATTTTTAATATAAGGAACGGATTTCCGGATATCCTCCGGGGTTTCTTGTCGGTTGGCCTTATATTCAGGATAGAATTCATGCCTGAATGTAGGAGTCGGGGGATCAAAAACCACGGCGATATGGGATGGATTTTCCCTCCGGATAATATCTTCCAGTGTATTTACAAAACCGAAAATTGCAGAGGTGTTAAGGCCTTTTGAATTAAACCGGGGATTGCGGATAAATGCATAATACGAACGGTATATCAGGGCGTATGCATCTAAGAGAAATAATCGTTTGCTCATTCGTTGTTTGTATAAATTTTATAGTATAACACTAATTTATAAATCTATATTTTTACTCCGACAATGGTGATATCATCGGTTTGCTCATATTTTGTGTCATGCTTATTCTTCCAATCTTCTATGGTTTTGTCTATAATTTCTTTTTGTTCCACCATTGACAAATGACTATTGACAAATAAGATTTCTTTTAATTGTTTTTCATAAAATTTTCTTCCTTTCGGTCCTCCGAACTGGTCTGCGTAGCCATCACTCATCAGGTAGATCGTGTCCCCTTTTTGTAATTGGATAATATGATTTGTAAAGGGCTGCATGTTTTCGTGAATGGCTACGGGCATTTTGTCGGGCTTCACTTCGTGAAGTTTGAGGTTTGAAGTTTGAAGTTTGAGGTTGTTTTCTGAACTTGATACATCAAACATCAAACTTGAAACTATATACAACGGATTATTCGCCCCGGCAAACTGAGCGGTGTAGACCTCACTGGTTTTACCTGGCTCTGAGCCAAGCGAAACCTGTGAGGTCTGAGGGTTGAGGTCAATCGCTACAAAAGCCATATCCATTCCGTCCTTTTGTTCTCCTAAAATACCTTTTTGTTGTAAAGAATGAATTACATATTTCCGAAGTTCATCTAAAACATGGCTTGCCGTTTGTATTTCTTCTTTAGCGATAATTTCGTTCAAGAAAGATATTCCCAGCATACTCATAAATGCACCCGGCACTCCATGACCCGTGCAATCTGCCACTGCAATCAGCAGCCAGTTATTGCGCTTTGCCATCCAGTAAAAATCTCCGGAAACTATGTCTTTGGGCCGGAAGAGAATAAAAGCCTCAAATTCCAAATTCCTAGCCCCAAATTCCAAGGGGTCCTGGGTCTTGGAGCTTGAGTCTTGAGACTTGAGGCTTAAAATATCTTTGAGGTCGGGCAACACTGCTTTTTGTATCCGTTCAGCATAATAAATACTGTCTTTGAGCTCTGAGTGAATCAGTTCAATTTCTTCCTTTTGTTTTGTTACTAAGTCGCGCTGTGCTTCGATTTCATCTCTCTGCGCCGCTATTTCTGCATTCTGTTGATTCAGTTCCTCGTTCTTCTCTTCTATCTCATGCTTCTGTTCCGCTAATAATATATTGGCTTTCTTTTTATCCCGGTAACTTTTAAAAATTACTACAGATAAAACCAGCATTAAAACAAATCCGCCTATAAATGCAAATTTTTGGGTGCGTTGTTGCTTTACTTCAATATTTTTTTTTGCAAGTTGTGATTCCTTCAATTCGATTTCCTTTTGTTTTTTTTCACTTTGGTATTTGGCTTCCATGTTTTTTATCTGTTTGCTGCCTTCTTCATTAAATATGCTGTCAGTAATAAGTTTGTAGAGTTTATGATATTTATACGCTTCTTTGTAATTTCTAAGGCTATCATATGCATTAGCCAAATGACAATACGCAAATTTTTGATTATCTAATTCTCCTGTTTCTTTTGCTATTAAAAGGCTTTGTTGTGCATTATGAATTGCATTTTTGTAATTTCCTAATTTCATATTCAGTTCTGACATATTCACCAACACAAGCGCAATCCCAAATTTATCTTCTATTTTTTCCAACATTTTTAAACATTTATGATAATACTCAATAGCAACATTGTTTTTATTTAACGCCATATAAGTAATTCCTAAATTATTATAACATAAACTTTGTCCTCTAAAATCATTCTTTTCTTCATGTATCTTTAATGAATTATAAAAATATTCAATAGCTTTATTGTAATTTTCTTGCATTCTATAGATTAATCCAATATTATTTAAACACATCGCAATTCCCTTTTTTTCGTTAAGTTCTTTAAATAATTTCAATGCCTTAGAGAAATACTCTATAGCTTTGCCGTAATTATCATGATTAAAATAGACTCCGCCAATGTTGTTACAGCAATTAGCTATTCCGTTTTTTCCTGCAGTCGCCGTCGCTTTGTCAGGAGAGTCGCTTAATTCTTCTCGTATTTTTAATGATTTAAGGTAAAACTCAATGGCTTTGTCGTAAGCGCCCAGATTATCATAAACAATTCCTAAATTATTATAACAATGCGCCATTGCATTTTTACCCGACGTAGCTGTCGCGATATCGGGTGAAACGCGTAATTCTTCAGCCAAAGCAAGACTTTTTGAATAAAAATTTTTTGCTTTGGAATAATCACATAAATCGGAATAAATACTTCCAAGATTAAGATAATATGATACCAGTCCCTTTTTATCATTTATTTCCTCGCTGATTTTGATTGCTTTTGAAAAATATTCAATAGCTTGCTTGTTATTTGTTTTCTCATAACACATAACCCCTATATTACTGTAACATAATGCTATTCCTTTTTTAAAGTTATATTTTTTTGCAAGAGCTACGCCTTTTAAAGCATATTGAAGGGCTTTTACAGTATCGCAATTTTTGTATTCCCAGCATAAATCAGAGAAAATCTGTACTCTGTTCGTATCGTGTTTTGCAGTATTTAGCGCATTGAGAAGACTGTCAATCTTATTTGAAAAGCAAAATGAAAAATGAAGAGTGAAAAATGCTGTAGCTAAAATGTTTTTCAGGTTCATATTTTAGAACTGTTGATTTATTATATCAAATAAGCGAATCCTGCATAAAACGCCGAGGCAACCACAAGGTCATTGACAGGAACTTTTTCGTCGGGAGCATGAGCAAGCACTTCATTGCCTGGGCCAAAGCCAATGGTCGGAATATTGTACATGCCATTAATAGCAATACCATTTGTTGAAAATGTCCATTTATCAATTTTGGGCTTTTTGTCAAACAGTGTTTCAAAGGCTTTCACAGCGGTCTGGACTATATATTCGCTCTCTTCAATTTTCCAGGTAGGATAATATTTTTCCATACCGTATTTTTTACCTGTCCATGCTTGTTCTTCATATTGCAGAACTTCAACAGTAGCATCCATATCCTTAATTATTTCTTTGATTTCTGCAACAGCGGATTCTTTTGTTTCGCCCCATGTTAATCTTCTGTCGAGATGAAATTGCGCATAGTCGGCAACAGCACAAAGCGAAGGGCTTCCTGATTTTATTTCTGAAATAGTAACTGTCCCTTTACCAAGAAAATCGTCGTAATTCAGGCGTTCGTTGAGTTTTTCGATTTCAAGAGCTGCCCTTGCTGCCGTGTAAATTGCATTTTTGCCTCTTAAATCTTCATAAACATAACCTATATTGATATAACAGGAACACAATCCCTTTTTGTTATTTGTTTTCTCTGCAAGATCAATACATTTTTTTCCATAAAACAAAGCTTTTAACGGCGCCGAACCGGAATGGGAATTGCATAATCTATGAAGAGCATCTAATTTGATGGAATCACTTGCACTAGAATTCAAAACATTTTTCAGGCTGTCTATATTTTTCTGGTTCTGTGCAAAAACCGGTATTGCAATTAAAAGATAAAATGATACCAGGAAAAGACGGCAAAAATTTTTATGATGAATCACAACCATTATAATTATAAATTAGTCGGGTTGGTTAAAATCAATCCGGAATTATATACATATATATAATGTAAAGATAAAAATTATTGGGGAAAAATTGCAAAAGGAAGTTGGTTGATTAATTCGAACCCATTGCCTTCACCGGGTCAAGCTTTGCAGCGGCATAAGCGGGTATAAGCCCGGAAAGCAGCCCGACAACTCCGGAAATCAGGATTCCCAGAATAATATTATTTGCAGAGAGGGCGATCTCCAGGTCGGTATAGTATCTTATAAAAACAGTACCGGTGAAAATCAGTAATAAACCGACAATGCCACCTATTAAAGACAGAATGATCGCTTCATACAGAAATTGATTTAAAATAAAAAATCTTTTAGCGCCCAGCGCTTTTTGAATACCGATGATCTTGGTTCTCTCCTTAACGGAAACAAACATGATATTGGCGATTCCGAATCCGCCAACCAAAATAGACAGAATCCCGATAAAAAAACCGGAGAGGTCCACTACCTTAAATAACTGGTCGAATCCCTGCGATATCATGCTGGCGCGGTTTAATGCAAAGTCGTCCTCTTCTAAGGGCTTCAGTTTTCGGATAGATCGCATGATGCCCCTTAGTTCGTCGGTGAGTTCCAGCGTGCTTATGCCAGCCTTTGCCCTTACCATGATCATGGGATCTAAGAAATCGCTCCGGAGATCAATGATGTTGCGGGCATAATTTATGGGAATCAACACCTGGTTGTCAACGCTATTGTTGAACATGCTGGAGCCTTCTTTTTTGAAAACACCCACAACCATCAGTTTAAAACCTGCAAGTTTAATGATTTTCCCTGTGGGATTTTGTTTAGAAAAAAGGGCCTTCGCAATATCTACTCCGATAATAGCCGTGGGCCGTCCCTTAACAGACTCGATGGGTGAAAAGTATCTGCCCTTTTCTATATCGAATGTGCGGATGTCTTCATATTCGTGCGAGGCGGCTATGATCACGGCATTGTCTGCCGAATTGCCGCCATATTGAACGGTTCTACTTGTTGAAATCATCAATGCGCTGGCTTCCGCTTTTTCCGAACGGCGTTTTATTTCTTCATACTCATTGAGGTTGGGAAGCGGTCTGTTTATATATTTCCACCAGGGATAATCATTGCTGAATTCCCATGGCCATTTTTGTATATAGATCACATTGCTGCCGAGCGATTCAATGCTCTCGCGTATCTTTCTCTCCAGCGAATCAACTACGGTGAATACGGAAATAATGGCAAAGATACCGATAGTGATACCGAGTAAAGATAAAAACGTCCGCACTCTGTTCGTAGTAAGCGAACTCACGGCAGAAAACAAACTCTCTTTTATGAGTTTCAGGAATAACATTATGCAAACCTACACGAAAATTTGGAATGCGCAAATGCAGGAGCATAGAAAACTGAGCGTCTTATACCTATTCCACTATCATCTTCTCAGAAAAAACTTCTTTTTCAGTATAAATTTTCAACAGGTAAACGCCTCTTTCAAAACCATCCGTATTTATAATTGTTTTGGCATAGCGCAATGTGAAGTTTTGCAGTAAGCGGCCATCCATACTTAGTATTTCGACAGCGGCATTTTTATAACCCGGTAATTCAATACAAGTCTTGTCATTGGCCGGATTTGGATATATCCGTATGGATTTGCTGTCAGGAGAATTAACATAAACCCCCGAAGGATTGGCCCACACAGGAACGGCATACGCGCTGGCAGAGGTTGCCGTCTGATCATCAAAACTAGAAACCGTATAGTAACATCCCGAATCCACGGATCCGGAAAAATCATTGTAAGACAAACCGGATGTGGTTGCAACATATTTCCAGTACCCATCGGTTGTTGAAGATTTGTAAATCCGGTAGCCCCCGATAGGATATGATCCCGGAGCGCTTGCTGCCCAGCTTAACGAATAATGGTCTGATGCAGTTGTAACGGTAAAGCCTGTCGGCGCTGAAGGAACGACGATTTCGCTATTATGCCCGGCTACCAGTTCGGCAAAGCCAAGGCCTTCGACAGGCTGGTTACCAACCGTACCTTTCAGTATCGTGCCGCCTTCCCAAAACTTGAACAGCGTGACATCAATCACTTGGTTTTGAATAGAAGCAGTGATATCTATATTCATTCCCTGCACAGGATTGATGAGCCGCCATCCCTGGGAATAATATTTATTGTTTACCGGATCGTGCCAGTAACCGGTTCGTTCAAAAATAAAATCAGAGGTTGTGTCCTGCGAGTTGTCGGGATATATGCCGCTTACAAGCCTGTAGGCCTGTTGGTACGGAACGTTGTTTGTATCAGAATAAATCTGCCAGATATTGAATTCTGAGGGCGATTGCGGTATTCCCCAGGTTACTCCGGGATTATCCATCTGCAGAGAAAACCATTCGTACATATTACTTGTGTTGATGCCCACGGTAAAAGGGCCCCATTGCCGGTCAATCCATGCGATACCCGAAGAAATGTTATCCACCGTTCCACCAAATGTGATACTTCCTTCTACCTTCATATTGGAATAAGAGTAATAAAAAGAAGAGTCGCCCTCTCCGCCTAAGGGTATAAAACCATCGCCGCCAACAATAAGGGGCGGGCGGTTGCCGGTTACAGTAACATCCAATGCATCATTATTGACCGGTTCTTCCGCATGGTAGGTATAGCTGAAAGTCGTGTTGCTGGTGGGATATGTCCAGTTTGAATTGTCGCTGATCAAAAACGGGATATTATATGTAAGCTCCCAGTGGCCGGCTTGCTGGGAAAAAACAAAAGGGGTTTTATTCACATCCGTATGAAAAACGCCTGAAACAGGATCTGCAATATTAAAAATACGCATGGTTGCCGGCTTGCTGAAATAGCATAACATCACATCGTATTGTTTAAATGCCGGCGCCGAGCCTATAAGGTGCAGGTTGATATACCACCATTCCGTTAAGGTATTTAAATCTGTGTGTTTGCCGTCATCAAGGGGAAAAGAAACAACGCTGTTCTGAGGCGTATAAGGATATGCCATCCAGTTGTACTGGCAAAAAATATTCGTTGCACAGAAAAAAGAGAAAATGGCAATAAGGTATATTTTTTTCATATAAATTTTTTTTAAGGAAATATTAATGTTTAAAATAGCATTACCCATCGGGATTATTTTCTCAAATATAAGCAATATTTTCTTACCTGAAAACACCTCTTTAATTATTTTAAATTTGCCATTTTACATTTTACATCCTATATTTGACATATCACGAATTTGATTTTTATGAAAAAAATACTATTCATGGCATTGCTTCTGCCCTTTCTGGCTTGTAATAAAAACAAGGTGTTTGATGCGAAAACTGAATTCGCAGAATATAAATGGGTCAAAATCAAGAAAGTGGAATTTCAACCGGAAATTACTGATAATGCAAAAGCATATACCATTACCATTGCATTCCGCCATATTTACGGATTTAATTTTCAGGAATTGCCGTTAAATGTTGAGATATCGTCACCCTCTGGCAAGACAGAAAACAAAAAATATTATCTGCAAATTGCAGACGAAAATAACAAATACCTTTCCGAATGTTCCGGAGATTATTGCGACCTGAAAAGCATTGTTGAAAATAATTTCAAATTCACTGAAAACGGGAAATACAAATTTTCCATTTCTCATGAACTTCCCGTTGATATAGCGTCCAATATTATAGATATAGGGATGATTATTCAGAAAAATTAACTTTTTCGGCTAAGTTCTAATTTAAACAGCAAATTATTATATTTGCGGAATGAAACAACATTCCGAAATATTAGAACAGTTCCGACGACTGGATGGCAATGACCAGGAAAAATTGCTTATACAATTACAACAAGAGTTTGAAAG
>JACREX010000020.1 GCA_016212695.1 Bacteroidia bacterium | reverse complement strand
GTTTTGCTGTTGTTACAATAATTTATGCTCTACGAGCAATACAGCGTAGCTGTTACATTATTGTAAAAACATGCAATTAGCTATAAAAGAACATCGTAGATGTTCCACATTTGAGCACAGCAAAACGATACAATCAGTAAAATTTCACATTTTGTAATCAGTGATCGGTATTCAGTAATCGGTGGGTTCAACTGATTACCGATTACTGCTTACTGATTACCAAAAAATAAAATATAATTATTAAGACCATTCTTTGTAAAATAACTGATTTTTTACAGAATTATTGTTTACGAAACCCTTGTTTTCTCAGCTGTCGCTCGTCTGTGACAAGTGATAATTTTGTTTTGTCGTTTCAAACGACTTGTTGTTTTCTGACACTCGTTGCAACTTAGCGAAGCGTTCTCATGAGCTTTAGCGAATAAACGAGCGTCAACGAATGAAAGAAACAAACGAAATTAGTGATATGATAAATTTATGGCATTGGTAAATAAATATAGAGTTTGCTTCGCTATGCTCGCAATGACGCTCATTTCAAACGTCATTGCGAGGAAGGTACGACCGAAGCAATCTAAAAACTATACTAAATTAGCAATACCAAATTTATTACTTCACTACAACAAACGACAATACGTTGGCTTTTCCATCCGATTCGATTTTGCAGAAATATCTTCCGCTTCTGAATTTCGAAATATTGAAGGGTTGAATATTTTCTCCGGCATTAAAATATTTTTGCGAAAACATATTTGAGACAAGTTTTCCATTGATGTCATAAAATGAAATAGTAAGATTTGCCGGCCGTGCAATATCCAGTTTAAGATTGATCCTGTCATTTGCAGGATTCGGATACAAGATAGGCTCCACTGCAAAATAATCTCTTTCATCAATTTTTCCAAGAACATCATTCACGGAAGTAATTTTTGTACTGTATACACCATTACCGTGCGTGCCCACAACAACTAATCCATCAATATCGCGTGTTTCAACCATATCTACAACTACGCTCCCGATAGTATTTGCAGCTATGTTAGTCCATACAGTTGCATCCGGAATCAGGGTATCGGTTGCAAATAAGCCTACACTTGTGCCGACAAAATAAATCGTTCCGTCCTGAACATGAAGGATAGAAGCCCATCTGCAGGAAGGGCCGTTTCCAGTACCGTTTTCGAACTCTTCCAGGTTGCCTGCCACTTTGCCCCAGGTTGCTCCTCCATCCGATGAATAAAGCAAACTATACGCATTATAATTAGAGAACACGGCAATTATTTTATTTGCATCTAAAGGATCAACAGTAATACAACTATAATATAAATTATTAAACTGATAATTTGAAATATCTGTAAAAACCGGGTCGCCCTGATCGGCATTATCGAACCGGTAAATCCTTCCTCCCAGAATTCCTGCATAAAGAATATTCGCCGGGTTCTTTGAAACAGCGATTGCATTAATATAATAAGCAACCGTATTCGTAAACTTGAACCATCCGGTAGAAATCGAATCGAAATTTCCGGCAAGGGGCAGTTGCGATAATGTATTATGCCGCCATATCTTATTATATGCAGGTACATACATAATATCATTATTGTTCGGATCGAGCACAAACGGATTGATGAACATGTAATCATTGGCTGAATTGCCGATAGGGTCAATCCTTGCAAAGCCAGTGGAGTTCCCTGAACCATCCAGTGTCATCTTATATATTTTTCCAAGTTGGATCGACAAATAGTAAATACTGCCATCGTTTGATATAGCGCCAAAAGAACCATCGCCATTCAGCGACATATTCCAGGTTGCAGCAGGATCTGCGGTATTGGTAAAATAATTGCCATTATCCTGGAAGCCTGCAAGCAAAATATCATTGGTCTGGAATTTATTAAATGTCACTGTGTAGACCTGAGAATTTCTATAGCCGTTATTCAGGCGCGCCCACTGAACCGTATCGGCCATGCAGTTGCCGGTTTTGTACAAACCTCCGTCAGTGTATGTAATCATTACATCAGGATTAGAAGGAAGGAAAATAAATCCATGCTGATCCGGGTGATGATTTTTATAAACATCCCAGTAAGGGAAATAAGAACCTATCTTGTATCCGCCGATTTGTGTGGTATTATTCATGGAAGTGAAACCATCCGTAGACCTGTAAATATTCGTTCCTCCGATAAAAACCACAGAAGGATTATCCGGCTTTACTGAAATCACCATATTGTAAGAATTCTGAACATATATATTATCAAAATTAGTGGAGCCGTTATTCGGAAGATTCGATGAGAGATCAATCCATGATCCGCCTGCGCCAGTGCCATCGCCACTGATATATGTGTATTTCCAGAGGCTGTTCCCTTCGGTCTCATTGGTGAATGTCTGTGATATCTGGCCCGCGCCCGGAGTATTTGCAAAAAAATACACTTCATTTTCATCCGACGGATTAATACCAATAACAATTCTCCGGAACGAAGTGGGAAAAGTTGAAGAAGTTATGTTGGCCCAGTTAACACCATCTGCAGACCGCGATAAATATTTCCTTGGACCTCCCCGATTTATTGTTGCATAAACAACACCCTGCGAAGTTATGGCAACATCAGAGAAAGCCGAACTTGCACCAAGACTGCCTAACACAGTTTTGCTCCACGATGTACCTCCATTCGTACTTTTGTAAATGGCTTTGTAAGTAGCCGCATACACAACATCCTGTGTAAGATTGGAAGGGTCTATGGCAATGCGCCAAACATAGTCCCATAAAGAATCCATGGTATTCGGGGTGTTGGACGCCGTAGAGGGTAACGAAAACCATGTGATACCATTATCTGTGGATTTATACACACCGTTGCCGATAAAATCGCCGCCATATGCGCTGGCAGAATTTCCATAATATTCGCCCGTTCCGAAATACCATGTATTCGTATGGCCTAGCCTTGTATCCTGAACCAGCGTGGTTACATTATGGAGCTGATTGGCATCAACAACCTGTGTCCAGGTAGCGCCGCCATCGGTTGTGCGCCATACTCCGCCGGAAACACCGCCTGCAACAATTATATTTTCATTGGCGATGTCAACAGCAGCGCCGCGTGTTCTGCCACCCACATTATAAGGTCCCCGTGCAACCCAGTTTATGCTTTTGCCTGAAAAATCCGCATCCGAAGGAAGAGTCTTTGCATATTCAAGTTCTGCTCTGAAAATTCCACGCGGAATCTTACCTGTAATGGGATCTCTCACCCGCATAAATTCCCACATCCTGCGGCTTTGTATGCCCTCTGTACCTCCTATGCTCGCTCCATCAGAATAATTGGCACCCGACTGATGAGACCTGTCTGATTTAACAGAAAAATATATCGCAATAAAAAAGCATATAATGATTAAGGGTATTAAAAAATATTTTTTCATAACTCAAATTATTAACTTTAACAAAGATATGAACTATTTTATTAATATTGCAAAAAATAAGAAAACTGCATATCTATGAAAGCAATGATCTTTGCCGCGGGACTTGGAACAAGGCTTAAACCACTTACAGACGCCAAACCCAAGGCGCTTATCGAAATCAACGGCATTCCGCTGCTCGAGATCGTTATCAATAAATTAATTTCTTATGGATTTAATAAGATCATCATTAATGTCCACCATTTCCCGTACCATATCATTGACTTTTTAAAAAAGAAAAAAAACTTCAACATTCATATTGAAATATCCGATGAATCGGGCCAGTTGCTTGATACCGGCGGCGGTTTGAGAAAAGCCTGCTGGTTCCTGCAGGATAAGCATCCCGTGCTGATCCATAATGTGGATGTGTTTTCAGATATAGACCTTACAAACCTGTATGAAGCCCATATTAATTCCGGAGCGCTGGCAACACTTGCAGTGAGAAGCCGCAGATCGTCGAGGTATTTTTTATTTGACGAAGACCTTACTTTATGCGGATGGGAAAATGTTAAAACAGGCGACCGGGAAATCACAAAGTTCACAGGAGCAGAACTGACACCCATGGCATTTAGCGGAATCCAAATTTTATCGCCGGCATTTTTTGACAACATCACTGAAAATGGTGTTTTTTCAATAGTTGCAACCTATCTGCGCCTGTCTGCAAATCATAAAATCCATGCTTATATACACGATAATTCGTTCTGGCTTGATCTTGGGAAACCTGAAAATCTTAAGAAAGCGGAAGCGTATTTGAAATGAGGTTACCGGTAGCAGTTTTTAAAATCAATAACCATTAGGGAACCTCTAAAAACTTCAAATAAAATAGTTCACGCTAAGAATCAAAAGTCCTTTTTTTCACGCAAAGCCGCAAAGTTCGCTAAGAAAATGTTTTTGCCTATATAAAACTTAGCGTACTTGGCGACTTGGCGTGCAATTTTTTTTTGCCTTTGCGCGAAACTAATAAGACAGTATCTTTGCGAGAAAAAAACAGTTTATAGAGATGCCCATTAATAATTATCATAAAATTACAAATTTTTCCGACTCGTCAGGCTAATAAATCTTTCAAATTCTTCCCTGCTGCCGTTAAATACGTTCAGGTCAATATACGATGCAATGCCGTCAATATGGGTACGATTATCGTATTGCCAGAAAGTCCATTTCCTTTGATCTGATAATTCCGGCTTCCCATAAATATTTCGAATCCATATATAGCACCCATCAAAATTATTTTTAATATAATCGTTATAAAATTCATCTGTAGTATAGATGATCACTTTCTTTCGATAATATTTTCCTACCGTATCAATAAAATCACCGATCTCTTTAAGGATTTGTTTTTTATTTTTATCAGAAGAACAATTGCTGCCAAATTCCAGGTCAATGACAGGAGGCATAGCCATCGTGTCTTTGGGAACTGTTTCAATAAAATTACCGGCCTGTTCCATACCGGATTTGCATAACCGGTAGAAATGATAGGCCCCTACCGTAAAACCCCTGTTTTTTGCATTTTGCCAGTTTTCAGGAAATTCTTTGTCTTTATAATTCCCGCCTTCTGTCGCTTTGATAAAAATAAAAGAAAACTCATCCGTGTTTAATTTATTCCATTCGATCTCTCCCTGATGATGCGAAATATCAATGCCCCTGACCGGGAACTCCTTTCTCGAGGGATTATTGAAATGAAAATAGCCATAAAAAAATAAAAAAATAATTGCGCCGGAAAAGATTATTCCGGTTATAAAAATTATAAATATTATTTTTTTCATTTTATTACGTGGGATAAGCAAATGTAAATATCCCGCCTGCTTTCCCGTATTCGTCATCCGCTTGTTACAAAGATATGAATTATTTCTTATAAAGCTGAAATCTGAAAAAAACCGATGATTCATTAAAACGAAAATGAGCGCTGGTTATACTTTTCTGAATGTTTTGCTTCAAGATCAAGCAGCCACTTTTTTCGCCAGAGGCCGCCGTATCCGGTGAGTTTCCTGTCTTCACCGATAACCTGGTGGCAGGGAATCAAGATGGCTATTTTATTTAAACCATTAGCCTGTGCAACAGCGCGAATTGCTTCAGGCTTTTTCAGGATAAGAGACTGTTGCTTATAAGAACGCGTTGTTCCATATGGAATTTTCAATAATTCGTTCCATACCTTTTTTTGAAACCCAGTTCCGGCCATTGCCAGCGGGATGTCAAATTTTTTCAACTATCATTTATAATTGTTGAACTTCTCATTCTTCATTACTTAACTTTTTTGCCAGAAATTCCAGATGCTTCATCACAAACCGGATATCGGAAAATGAAATAAGGTTATTCTTTTTGTATCCGGCTTGCTTAATTTTTCTTTTTTTGGTATGATTGCTATTTCGCGTTGTGATTTTTGAATATTGTTAACCCTGCAGTACGATGAAATGATTGTTATTATTTCTTCGCCAAATTGTCTCACTTTTATTTTTCCGATTCCTTTTATGGTCTCCAGTTCCGATAGTGTTACGGGCAGGCGGGCGACTAATTCTTTCAATGCTTTTTGAGGCAGCACCGTATAAACCGGCAAACCGTTCTGCTCTGCCAGATCGTCTCTCCATCGCTTTAATTCCATATAAAGCAACGGATGATTAATATTTTTCGGCGCTTCCGGTTTTTTAGGCGCAGCGGTTTTTATATTTGCATAGAAATCAATTTCAGCATTGGCTCTGGCATGAAGAAACGCAATGGGTACAAAGCCGTTCAGGCAGGTTTTCAGGCACGACAACTTTATGAATGCTTCTATTTGCAAGGCTTCTAATGCATCGTTAATACTTTTCTCGACAATTTTGTTATCGGTTTCTACAAGAAAACTTTTAGTGAAATTATAAATTCCGATGTCAATTTTTTCTGTAAAATACACAGCGGCTTTTTTAATCCGTTCCTGTAATCCTGTATTTTTTTCAGGTAAATTATTTTGCAATAATAACTTTTCCAATTGCAATTTGAATTTTTCGGCTATGCTGTAAATTTCCGTTTCAGTAACACCTTCAATATGGTTCAAATCATTGATTACGGATACTTCTATGATATTGTCGTTTTCAATGATTATTTTTTTCAAATACGAAAAACGGTATTTCATTTTTTTGAAATCGAATAATTCGTACACTAAGGATTGCTGAAATAAAATTTTCGATTCTTCTAACTTTTGCTCATCCGGTTCATTCCTGTTCACATCATCGGTGAACTCGGAAATTGTACTATCGGTTTTGATGCTCCGGTGCGTTATGGGCGTGCGTAAAACCAATCCCTCAAAACTTTTACAACGGCTGAGCGCCACATACACCTGCCCGTGAGCAAAAGAAGCATTGGCGTCAATAATGGCTTTGTCGAATGTGAGCCCCTGGCTTTTATGGATCGTAATGGCCCATGCTAATTTGAGTGGGAATTGTGTAAAACTCCCCGCCACCGTTTCATTAATTATTTTTGTTTCGTTGTTAAGCGAATATTTTACGTTTTCCCATTCTTCCCTGTTCACAGGTATTTCAGCGTGATCTGCCGGGCATTTAACATAAATCACATCATCCTCAATACGGGTTATTTTTCCGATCTTACCGTTATAAAATAATTTTTCATATGAACTGTCATTTTTAACAAACATCACTTGTGCGCCTGCTTTTAATTCCAGTTTCGCCTCAGTAGGATAGGCATATTCAGGAAATTCACCTTTAATGATCGCCGTGAAAATATGCGGCTTTTTTTTTATTTTTCCCAGCTTTGACTGATTCAGATCATGCGCAATAGCATTATGTGTAGTCAGGATAATATAGCCGTCTTCATCGTTTGGTTTAAAACCCGGAATATATCGTTCGTTCAGCTTTTGCAATGTAACCGGATCAACCGTATTGTGACGCACCTGGTTCAGTAAATCAATGAAACTGGCATCAGACTGCCTGAAGATATGCTTTAATTCAATGCTCACGGGTTGAGTTTTTTTCAATGCCCTGCTGCTGAAAAAATATACGGTATCGTAATATTCTTTCAGGATATTCCATTCGTCTTCTTTCACCACGGGCGAGAGTTGGTGCAGGTCGCCGATCATAAGCAATTGCACGCCTCCAAAGGGTTTCGAGCGGTCTTTATATTTTCGCAGCACCTCGTCTATTCCATCTAACATATCGGCGCGCACCATGCTTATTTCATCAATCACCAAAAGGTCGAGGCTTTTGATAATCCTTATTTTTTCCCGGCTCATCCTTCTCTGACGATTATCTGAAGCCGTTTCGTCAGGCTGACGATGTGCATTACCGGGAATACAGGGGCCAAAAGGCAGTTGAAAAAATGAATGAATCGTTACGCCTCCGGCATTGATCGCTGCAACACCTGTTGGGGCAACCACAACCATACGCTTGGGCGTGGCATTTCTCAGAGTATGTAAAAAAGTGGTTTTTCCCGTACCGGCTTTCCCTGTTAAAAATACATTCCTGTCGGTATATTGAACAAACTCTAATGCTAATTGTAACTGCGGTTCCTGTTGTATTTTCATCGTAAAAATCAAACTAATCGTGTATTCCTTATTTTCCCGGCAGCGCTATACCTTCTGCCTGGTAGATCTTTTCCATTGCTACAGCGCCTGCAACAACAGATACTATCGCTGCAAAAGGGCACACCAGCGTTCCTATTCCGCAAAGGGGAAGAATGATCAGAAGAGACAAGATCATTCCATTGGCCACAGCCACCCATTTATATTTTCTGATTATACGGACGCTTTTGGAAATACTTAGTTTGCGCCGTTCGTTGCTGTAGTCCATAAATGAAAAACCATAAAAATACGACGTGAGAAAGAAAATAATAACGGGACTGAATATGCCGATAATCCAGCCCAGAATCGGGATTGCCGAAAGCAGCAGGAGGCCTATGACACATGCCAGTTGAATGAGCAAATTCCGGAGCGCAATTAAAATACCCCTGACCATATCGCGCATCAGTTGTGTCAGGCTGAATGGGTACTGATGGCCCACCAATGCTTTTTCTGTTCTTTCCGAAAGAAATGCCAGAACAGGCGACATGATGATAAGGATAATAAAACCGCCAAAATACGAAAACAGGAAAAAGAAAATGATTTTAAAAAGCACCCAGATAACGCCGGTCATCAGCCCCTTTACAAATCCGGATCCCCAGAACTGCGCCTGCTCAATATTCGTTGCCTGGAAAATGCTGCTCTTTACCCAGTCTGTCAACAAATCTACCGATTGAAAACCTGCAAGAAACAGTAAAAAAATGAGCAGTACGGGAAAAATAAATGTCCACCACAATCCCTTTGTAAAAAGAATGCCGAATGCATTTCCATAGCTTGAAAACCCTAATCCCAACTGCTGAAAAAATTTCATGATTACGCGTGTATAAAATTTAATTCCGATCTCAAAAATAGATTATTTTTTGTATGCAGATTTATTTTTTATACAATTTTCTTAAATTAGCAGTTTATAACGCATGTTTTCAAGACATAATTCATCATATAATTATGAGTAAAGAAAATTTATTAGCCATTTCTCCCGTTGACGGAAGGTATAAAAAGCAGGTTTCGGAGCTGAACGAATTTTTTTCAGAATATGCATTGATACGTTTCCGGATCATGGTGGAAATAGAATATTTTATTTGTCTTTGCAAGCTTCCTTTACCGCAATTGAAGACATTTGATTCCAAAAAATTCATTGCGCTGAAGGAACTTTATGCGAGCTTCACCGCAGAAGATGCATTGCACGTAAAAGAAATAGAACGCACAACGAATCACGACGTAAAAGCGGCTGAATACTATATCCGGGAAAAATTCGATGAACTGGAACTAAGAGACTTCAAAGAATTTATTCATTTTGGCCTGACATCACAGGATATAAATAACACGGCGATTCCGTATTCATTAAAAACCGCTGTTTCAAAAATATACAACCCGCTGCTTGCCCAGGTTATCAATGCGCTGAAAAGCATGGCTAAACAATGGGAGGAAGTGCCTATGCTTGCAAGAACTCACGGACAACCTGCCTCGCCAACCCGGCTGGGAAAAGAGATCAAAGTTTTTGAAGAGCGGTTAGAAAAACAAGTTGCCATGTTGAAGCAAATTCCTTATTCTGCAAAATTCGGCGGAGCTACCGGAAATTTTAATGCGCATCATGTGGCATATCCGGAAATTGACTGGGTAAATTTCGGAAATACATTTGTGAATGACATACTGGGATTAAACCGTTCGCAGACAACAACGCAGATAGAGCATTATGATAATCTTGCCGCATTGTTCGACAACCTGAAACGCATCAATACAATCCTGATAGATTTAGACAGGGATTTCTGGGCATACATATCCATGGATTATTTCAAGCAGAGAATTGAAAAAGACGAAGTGGGATCCTCCGCTATGCCGCATAAAGTGAATCCCATAGATTTTGAAAATTCCGAAGGAAACCTCGGTATGGCCAATGCAATATTCGAACACCTTTCAGCCAAACTTCCCGTTTCCAGGTTGCAGAGAGACCTCACGGATTCTACGGTACTCAGGAATGTAGGCGTACCTATCGCCCACACGGTCATAGCGATGAAATCCCTGTTGAAAGGGCTAAATAGAATTATCATCCATGAAGCTGCTATAAAAGCAGACCTTGAAAAAAACCAGGCTGTGATAGCTGAAGCAATACAGACTATTTTACGCAGAGAAGGTTATCCGAATCCGTATGAGGCCTTAAAAAAACTGACCCGCACAAACAAACCGGTTGATAAAGAATCATTGCTGGAATTTATTAATGAACTGCAAATAACCGAAGCGCTGAAAAACGAATTGCGGAAAATCACTCCTGAAAATTACACAGGGATTTGACCCGTTTTTCCAATTTTTTTAAAACCAACTATTACCGCAATATTCTAAGTTTTTATTATCTGTTGAAGTAAAAATTATATAAAATATGGCAATAAAAAAATATAAGAATAAATGTATAATCATCCGCGATTTCACAAACGAGGATTTTCCGGGAGTGCTTGAATTGTGGGTCCAGACAGGGATGGGAGGCAAGCACCGCGGCGATGATGAAAAAGTGATCGCGCGAAGCATTCAAAGCGGGGGCAGGCTTCTTGTAATGGAAGAAACCGCCAGAAAAATTATCATCGGCACATCATGGCTCACAAACGATGCCCGCCGTTTATACCTTCATCATTTCGGGATTTTGCCCGACTACCAGGGAAAAGGGCTTTCAAAACTTCTTATGAAGGAGTCGCTGAAATTTGCAAAAGAAAAAGGATTGCAGACCAAACTCGAAGTGCATAAAGATAATTTCAAGGCTATCAATTTATATCAGCGGACAGGATTCAAATACCTTGGAGATTATGATGTTTACATTGTCCGGGAACATACTAAAATATAAATTGATCCAATCCTGTTGTTATGAACCTTACAAGAACCCTGTTTGTTTTAATTTTTATTTTCTATGCAGCGGTTTTATCTGCGCAAAATAAAAAGCACAACCCCGAAATAACCGCTGAAGAACTCAAAGAATTTATTTCATATCTCGCTTCCGATAATATGAGAGGTCGTAAAACCGGTACTGCAGAAGATAAACAGGCAGCTATCTATATTAAAGACTTGTTCGCAGAGACCGGATTAAAACTTTTAGGTAACAGCGGTTTTCAATATTTTGAAGCGGTTACGGATGTTGAGGCTGGGAAAAATAATTCTTTGAAATTCGAAAGTTTTGAAGGGAAAATGCAGGAAGATTTTATACCGTTTTCATTTACAAAAAACGGATCAGTAACCGCCAAAATGGTTTTTGCAGGCTATGGTTTTGATATAAATACAGACAGTATAAAATGGAACGATTATAAAACGGTTGATGTAAAAAATAAATGGGTGATGATCCTGCGGGGCGATCCGGATATGGACAACATGAACAGCCCGTTTCTTGAATACAGCCAGGAGCGCTACAAGGTAATGACGGCAAGAGATAAAGGAGCGGCTGGCGTTATTTTTATCACCGGGAAAAGCCAGGAAAAAGACGATAAAATTGTTCCCTTGTATTTTGACAAAACGCTTTCTGATGCGGGAATAATAGTAATAAATATTAAGCGGTCTGTTGCCAATATGCTTCTGGGCAAAACCAACCGCAACGTTGAGGAAATTGAAAAGAAAATAAACACATCAAAAACCGCTGATTCATTTGAAATACCGGTTGAGATTTCGGCAACGGCAGAAGTATTACAATCAAAAGTAACGACGCAGAATGTGGTGGCAATGCTTGAAGGAAGCGACCCTGAACTGAAAAATGAATATATCGTAATCGGCGGGCATTTCGATCACTTAGGAATGGGTGGAAAAGGTTCCGGTTCCCGCAACCCGGATACAGTGGCGATTCATAACGGTGCCGATGACAATGCCTCTGGAGTTGCAGCGGTCATTGAACTTGCAGGGAAACTTATGGCTAATAAAAATATCCTGAAACGCAGTGTGATCTTTGTTGCATTTGCAGGAGAAGAAATGGGAATGCTGGGCTCAAAGGAATTTGTCAAGAACCCGCCCGTTGATAAAAAACAGATCAAGGCCATGTTTAATTTCGATATGGTAGGCAGGCTGAAAAAAGACAGGAAGGCGCTTTCTGTAAGCGGCACGGGAACGGCCTCAGAGTGGGATAGCCTCCTGAATAAATATTCTAAAAACCGCTCTTTTGAAATCAATTTTACACCTGACGGATATGGCCCGTCGGATCATGCTGCATTCTATTCGGAAAATATTCCGGTTTTATTTTTCACTACCGGCGCCCACGAAGATTACCACACTCCGTTTGACGACGTTGAAAAGTTAGATTTAATAAGCGAAAAAGCGATATTCGATTATGCCTGTGATATTATTACCGATGTGGCGGGTTCAGAAAAACCGCTGACATTTAAAGAAGCGGGCTCTAAAAATAAAACCAGATTCGGGCGGCGGTTTAAAGTTACGCTGGGCATTATTCCCGATGTGGCGGGAACAACCAAAGACGGGCTGGGTGTTGACGGCGTTAAGAAAGACGGGCCCGCTGAAAAGGGCGGCATGAAAAAAGGCGATATCATCATAGCGATGGACGGACAGAAAGTAACAAACATTTATGATTATATGTTCCGCCTTGCAAAACTTGAACATGGAAAAACCGTTATCGTGGAAGTGCTGCGCGGAGGGAAAAAAGAAGTGCTGCTGATACAGCTTTAGATTTTTAATTCGGACCCTTCGACCCTTCGACACATTTCGACACTTCGACAAGCTCAGCGCTCAATGTTCATCTCAGGGCTCAGTGTCCGGATTAAAAACTTAAAACGGAACATTTTCCGGTAACTTTCAGCGTTACTTCTCTGCCAAGAATAATCGCATTATTTGGTTGTATGTGACCTGATGGAAATCCAAAGCATACCGGGTAATTGTATTCTTTCACTGCATCAGAAATGATCTCATAAGCGGTTTTCCCGTAAGGCACAGCGTTGTCTTTCATATCTATAAAGCCGCCGACAATAAGCGCTTTCAAGCCGCTGAGCTTGCCGCAAATTTTAAGGTTCATCATCATGCGGTCTATGTGATAAAGATATTCGTCAACATCTTCGATGAATAAAATTTTCCCGAATGTATCCACATCAATAAATGTCCCTCTCAGGCTGTAAATGATAGACAGGTTTCCACCCACTAATTTTCCCATGGCTTCACCCGACCTGTTAAATACATCGTGTTCTATTTTATATTCTGTCAGTTCACCAAAAAGTACTTTTTTCAGCGTGAGCAGTGAATCATTATCCACTCCGTCGGAAGGGAAATTCAAGGGCATGGTGGCATGGATGGTTTCGCAACTCAATATCTTGTTAAAATAAGAATGCAGCACGGTTACATCGCTATACCCGATAAGCCACTTTGGAATCTTTTTATAGTTGTCGAAATTAAGTTTGTCTATGATCCTCACGGTTCCATATCCGCCGCGTGAGCATAAAATCGCCCTGACGGAATAATCGTCGAGCATCTCCTGGAAATCGGAAGCTCGTTCATCATCTGTCCCTGCAAACTGGTTGGATTCTTTAAAAATATTTTTCCCTGGCACAGGCTCAAGACCCCATTCTTTTAATTTTTCTACGGCGGGCATTACTTCTGCTTCGGTTATTTTCCGGGCTGTTGCAACAATCCCGATTTTGTCGCCTTTTTTTAAGTAGGGAGGTACGATCACAATAATAAAATTACAGATTACAATCAATCTCAATTAAACCATTCTCCACCTGTTCGTAAACCGCGTCAATTTGTTTTTGTATTTCTATGGTTCTGGAAACAGCGGTCAATATTCTGCAATAATGTTTTACATCTTCAAGAGACAGGGTGCGGTCTTTGCGGTCTTTCAGCCATTTTTCGCAAACCTGATAACCGCCGATCCGGTATTGCCAGACAGCTATCGGGACAACCTGGAAATATTGATTCGGATTGATATAAACCTGCTGCATTTTTTCATCATATTGAACTTTTTCAACTTTGTTGCCACCACTGTCTGAAAGGCTGTAATCATGGACAATCAAATCATCGGATTTCATAAGATGCAGGTCGGCAAGTTTATTTCCTATACCGCTGATTTTTTTGAAAAGTTTATAATTTTTCGTGAACGGTATTCTGGGAAAATCTGTTTTTAAAAACTCAGCATATTTTGTGCGATAGGTGTCTGAATAAAGGACAGCGTAGATATAATAAAATATTTCCTCTGAAGATGTCTGTTTTTTATATGCGGCAGTAAGACTTTTGACAAGTGTCTCATTAAGATTGGGCTTTATAACGAAATAGTCAACCTCAGGCTCAAAAAGCATCATGCTTTGGATTGCGCTTCGCTTTTTCTTTTCTTTAGTTTTGTATAAGTAAAGCGGAAAATGATAATTTATATCTAATGAACTAATAGCAGTAGAACCAGATGAAAGTTCATCAGTGATAAAAGCATATTTCCATGGCTCGCTGCTTCTTGATCGCCTGATAGTAATTAAACCTAAATTTTCTCCGGCAATCATGTGCTGCATGACTTCATTGCGGGAACGTTCTATAACTGCATCGTGGTAGAAAAGCCATTGTTCATCAAACGGGCGATAGAGGATTTTAGTAATAGCCTTTTCCCATTCCTCATCGTTCATAATCGCCTTTCTTGCATCTTGCAGTTTCCAGTTGGCTTTGTCTTTCAGGTCATACGTCTGCCGGATAATTTCATCGGGCAGTTTTTTGTCCCGGAACTGCATGATTCTTCTCTTGAGTGCCGCTTTGTCAAAGTCAATCACAAAGTTATCCCTTGAGGTAACTATTCCTACACTGTTCAAAGGAAAAATATCGGTAATTTTCCAATACTTTTCATATTTTCCAAGCGACTCCTCATTTCTCGGTATAAAAAAATAAAATTCACTTTTCGGAGCAAGTCTTGTCCACTTTGTATTTTTAATATTGTGATTTGCCAGCCATTTATATTTTTGTTCCCGTTGTCCCCAAAGCCCTGCATGATTTATTTTATGCGACGTATCGTTTTTCTTTTTTATCATTATCACTATGGAAACACCCTGCATAATGTCAAACACATTTTCATCTTTACTTCCGTCGGGGCATTTTTCTTTTTTCAGGCTGCTGCCATGCAAATCAAGAATATAAATTTCGTTAAAGGAATTCATCAAAGATTGCCTCATGCCCCTGAAGGTAGGATTATCAAGATAACTGTGATTCGTGATAAATCCGACCATTCCCTCGCCCGCCTGATCAATTTTCCATTGGGCAAAACGGATAAATTTCACATAATCGTCTTGCAGCCATTTCGGATTTTTTTCTCCTAACGGTTTTCCGTCAACTTCATAATACGCTTTAATTTCTTTTGAAATCCATTCGCCTGTATTTGAAGAATGGCCTGAATATGGAGGATTGCCTAAAACCACCAAAATATGTTCGTCCTTTTTTACTATTCCCGCCATTCTTGATTCTTCGGCTATGGACGACATACCCGGAAACTGCGTTTGAACAAAGTCTTCCATTTCGAGCGTATTGGTAAGAAAAAATTTAAACCGCTCGTCTTTTTGTAATGGATATCCCCATTCTTCCAACAAAAACGATAATTTCAAATGCCCGATTGCATAAGGCGCCATCATCAACTCAAACGCATAAAAATTATTAAGAACATATTCTTTAATATAGGGCTGTGTTAAATTTCCATATCTCGAATTTTCACGAATTCCTTCTTTAATGGCTTCTGCAATAAATGTGAGCGTCCCGCCGGAAGGGTCTAAAACTGTGATATTGGAGTTTCCAAATCCCTCGTTCTTTTTAAAAACTTCCCGCAATAAAATATTCAGCGAGTTTACAATATAAGAAACCACAGGTTCGGGAGTGTAGTAAACGCCACGCTTTTCGCGTGTGGAGGGATCGTATTCGGCAAGGAATGTTTCATAAAAATGAATGATGGGGTCGTTGCCTTTGCCATCGTGGTAAAACTGTTTTAATATTTTTTTCACATCAGTTTTTGCAAGCACTTCGGCAATATCGTCAATGGTCCATTCCATCTGCTGTGAAAGGTCACCCAATGAAATAAAGCGGAACACATCTCTTAAAATCCCTATGGTGTGCGGTATTTTATCATATGCCAATTTACGGTTAAACCCGTTGTCCGTATGGGTGCGTGCGGCAAACAGTCCGTAAGTAACAGTTTGCGAATACAGGTCGGCAAATTCTTCGGCCTTCAGTCCCGAAATAAGGGTTTGCCTGAATGCGCCGTAAAAATTATGCAGTTCGTTTGCAGTATTCTCTGTAACTTTTAATTCTTCGGCAACCACTTCGTCTTTTAAGAATTTCGTGCGCTTCGCAAGCTCTGTTGCAAGCTGCTTTGCAGTGGTAACGGCGGGCACGGAAAAAGCGAAAAATTTTTCGAGCAGGTCAAAAAATTTCCGTTCGTTTTCAACCGGGGGAACGGTTTTTAACTTTTTAACAATAAAAGGCCGGGCAATAGTAACAGAGCCCTGCAATAAACCGTCGCGATAAAAACGGAACTCAAAAAAATTTGTCAGGATTACATTCGGGAATGTGAACCTGTATCGTTTCAACTGTTCGCTTTGCTCGATACGGTCAAGGTCTTTCACTTCGGGCACCTTCGCTTCTATGTAGCCTGTGACGGACTGGGCGCCGTCCCATATCCTGAAATCGGGATTTCCCGCTTCGGTTTTCTTTGGCAGCGTGGTAATGTGAAATTTTCGTTTCAGATGTTTTTCCGAAAAAGCGGATAATAATTGTTCCAATGCGGAATAGTAGCTCTCTTCACGCGCATCCCCGCGACCGGATATTTCAAGAATTTTTATAAGATACTGTTTTATCATAGTGAAGGGCAAACCTGCATTGCCTGCATTCGGTTTTGTTTTTAATTTTTATATTTGCCAAATTAATAATTAGACTCTGATATTTTTTATACAATAATTATAAAGTTATGAAAAATTATAAACGCTATACGGTTACCTCTGCCCTTCCATATGCAAACGGCCCGATACATATCGGCCACCTTGCCGGCGTGTATGTGCCCGCTGATATTTACTGCCGTTACCTGAGGCTAAGAGGCCGGGATGTTATTTTTATCGGGGGCTCTGACGAGCATGGCGTACCCATCACTATCAAGGCCAGAACCGAAGGCGTTTCTCCTCAGCAGATCGTTGATCGTTATCACGAAATGATTAAAAAATCTTTTGAAAATTTCGGAATTTCTTTCGATATTTATTCGCGCACCACTCACAAAATTCATTACGATACCGCATCGGAATTTTTTAAAAAGCTGCATGACAAGGGCGATTTTATTGAAAAAATCACGGAACAGTATTACGATGAAGAAGTAAAACAATTTCTGGCAGACCGGTATATAACGGGCATATGCCCTTATTGCGGGAACGAGAATGCATATGGCGACCAGTGCGAAAAATGCGGTACATCGCTGAGCGCTACAGACCTGATAAATCCGAAGTCCACATTAAGCGGAAGCAAGCCCGTGCGGAAAGAAACAAAGCACTGGTTTCTTCCTCTCGACAACTATGAACACTGGCTCCGCCAATGGATTCTTGAAGAACATAAAGAATGGAAAACGAATGTGTATGGCCAGTGCAAATCATGGTTAGATCAGGGATTGCAACCACGCGCCGTGAGCCGAGATCTTGACTGGGGCGTTCCGGTTCCGCTTCATGACGCCGAAGGAAAAGTTTTATATGTGTGGTTCGATGCGCCTATCGGTTATATTTCCGCTACAAAAGAATTGTTTGAAAATCCCAAATCCCAAATCCCACCTTGCCTGCCGGCAGGCAGGAATCCCAAATCAGATAATTGGGAGTTATACTGGAAAGACAAAGAAACCAGATTAGTGCATTTTATTGGCAAAGACAATATTGTTTTTCACTGTATTATTTTTCCAACGATGCTGAAAGCCGAGGGCAGCTATATTTTACCGGATAACGTGCCTGCCAATGAATTTTTAAATCTCGAGGGAGACAAGATTTCAACATCCAGGAACTGGGCTGTGTGGCTGCATGAATACTTAGCCGAATTTCCGGGAAAGCAGGATGTGCTGCGGTATGCGCTCACAGCCAATGCGCCGGAAACAAAAGACAATGATTTTACATGGGCCGATTTCCAGGCTCGCAACAACAACGAATTAGTGGCTATTCTCGGCAATTTTGTGAACCGCGCCATGGTTCTCACGCATAAATATTTCAACGGCGAAGTTCCGGAACTCAGGGAAGAAACAAGTTATGAAAAACTCATTTACGAGGAATCAAATAAGATCAAAAAAAATATCGAGCACAGCCTCGAAAATTACCGTTTCCGCGAAGCATTGAAAGAAGCCATGGATCTTGCCCGGCTTGGAAACAAATACCTTGCGGATACAGAGCCATGGAAAGTTTTTGAAAGAGATCCTGAACGAGTGAAAACAATATTAAATGTAGCACTTCAGATATCGGCAAATCTCTCAACCCTGATTGAGCCGTTTTTGCCGTTCACTGCAGAAAAACTCAGGAATATCCTGAACATAGACAAGATAAGCTGGGAACAGGCTGCAGAGGTAAATCCGCTGAAAGAAGGGCATCTGCTGAATAAACCCGAACTGCTTTTCAATAAAATTGAAGACGAAGCCATCAAAACACAAATAGATAAATTGTTCGCTACTAAAAAAACGAATGAACTTGTTGGCGCTATCTCTAATCCACAAAAACCGGATGTATCGTATGAGGATTTTTCAAAAATGGATATCCGTGTCGGTGTCATTCTAACCGCAGAAAAAGTGGCAAAAACCAAGAAACTTTTAAAGCTCACTATTGATACCGGAATAGACAAACGCACGGTAGTTTCCGGAATAGCGGAATATTACAAACCCGAAGAGATCATCGGAAAAAGAGTGGTGATTTTGGTAAATCTTCAACCCAGGGAGATCAAAGGAATCAAATCGCAGGGCATGATCCTGATGGCCGAAAATGCCGATGGCTCGTTGTGTTTTGTGTCGCCTGAAAAAGATTTCAGAAATGGTTCGGAGATTAAATAAATCCGGATTGGTTACAATAAATTTGTATATACTATGCACGGGCATACCTTGCCTGCCGGCAGGAATTGAGTTTTTCACTATGGCTAAAAGATAAAAGCCTTCTACAGTTTAACTTTATCTTCATTAAAAGGGAGGAAGATGGGGATCGAACCCACGACCCTCAGAACCACAATCTGATGCTCTAACCGACTGAGCTACATCCTCCGTTTCGTGACTGCAAAAATAGAAAATAATATTGAAAAATAAAAATTTAATTCCTTATGTTGTCTTTCAATTTTTTCAGATAAGCAAAAAGTATATTAGATCGGGAAGTGTATTTCTGGTATTTGAAAACAGGCGCGACGAGTGTCTTTTGCAGATCAGATTCCGTCATGCCGAGCATTTGCAGAACTTCGGCAGTGCAGGCCGGCTTTTCTCTGAGATTGTCTTTGGTGTGAATACATATCGCTGTTTGCCGGTCAATTTCACCGGAGCGTATCATATTGCTCAACTGGCAGATTCTGCGTGAATAGCCATACCGATGCTCGCGTATGTAATTGGTAAAAGGTTCTGCAACACAATCAAGGTGCTTGGTAAATTCCGAAGTGTCAGCATCCTGCCATCCCAGTTCTCTTGTAATAATATCTCCCATTTCTTTGTCTGTGGGATTTTCGAGGTAAAACAGCGGTTCTGTTTTCAATCCGAATTTGCCCGTTTTTTTATAATAACTTTCTTTAAAAAAATTCAGTTTGTGCCTCATAAAATCATTAATTTTTTCCTATTGTTACACAAGTTGCACACACCGTTTTCATCGAATTGCAGGCCGGGGTAACTATCCGTAAGAATACATTTTTTACAGGTTTGCATAAATATTTTTATTTTATACTGTATCAGGATGCTTTTTAATACAAATAAATGATTTTTATTTCAATGTTTGTGAAAAACATAATGCGAATGATAATGCTTATGTATTTCTTCCCCGTGTTTATGAATATGTTCATGGATAAGATTCACACTAATCAGGAATTGTTCATCTGAAAGTATTTCCGCCGCCGTTCCAGTTTTCTGTATAGTATGTTCTTCTGAAAGCACGGCAACACGAGGCTGCAAGTGGTCTATAAGATCAAGTTGATGAGTAGTGAAAATTATTGTCTTTCCTGCACGATTAAGCTCCATCAGAAGTTCAAGAAAAAATGTTTGAGTTTTCGGATCAAGTCCTGACAGCGGTTCATCAATCAGTAATATTTCAGGGTTCATTGTTAAAACAGAAGCGATAGCTACTTTTTTCTTTTCACCTCCCGAAAGCATATGAACAGCCCGTTCCCTTAAATATTCAATATTCAGGTATGATAGCGTTTGTTCTGCTCTTTCACGAGCTTCTTCAATTGACATATTTAATTGTAGTGGTGCAAATAAAAGCTCGTCAAATACTGACGGGCAGAATAATTGTACATCGGAATTCTGAAAAATAAATCCCATGCTTTGGCGTAATTGCAAATTAAGGCTTCTGTCACGAATTGATTTTTCTGTTATCTTATTTTCTTTAAAATATATTTCGCCTGAATCAGGAAATATCAACGCATTAATAATATTCAGTAATGTTGATTTTCCGCTTCCGTTTTGTCCAATGATACAGAACATTTCACCGCTGTTTATATCCAATGTAATATTTCTTAGCGCCGGAATTTTTCCGAAATATGAATAATTAATATTTTTTAATGATATGATTTTTTCCATTTGTATTCAGATAAGTGTGATTGTAATACCTGTGATTAGTGCTATTAAAAGAAAATATATGTCAGCAACTTTTATTTTCGTTTCGTTTTGGAAAATTACTTTTCCGTAATACCCTTTTGAAATCATTGCAGCGTAAGTGTTTTCGTAATTACTTTGTGCTTTCTTAAAAATATAGAACACACGGCCTGAAATAATATTTTGTGCATTTTTATTATGTACATTACCGGCAAGTCTTGATTTTAGGGCAAAATAGGTTTCTTCAATGGATTTTGATAAAATGAAAATAAATTTATAAGCAAGCGAAATAATCATAAGAAAAGTATCAGGGATAAAAAATACTTTAAAACCTTTTATTAATTGCGGAAATGAAGAACTGTACAGAAAAAGCATTGCCAGCGAAATAGAATTCAGTACACGTAAAAAAAGAAGTTCAACAACATGAATTCCGCTATCTGTAATGCCAATTATTTGAGGAACATTGTAAATCAAAAAATGAAAGGGACTGTTGAAAGTGAAAATTCTAAAAACGATTTTACCCGGCGTGATCACATTAAGAGAAGCGGGAAGAAATATTAATAAACCAAATACAAATGAAAGGAAAATGATTTTTTTGTAAACATATTTATAAGAAATTTTTGAAATAAGATAAAAAACAACAATAAAGAAAAATGCTGAAAGCTGAGATTTAATATTATTAGCTAAACTTATTACAACTATAAGATAAATAAATGAAAATACTTTTACCTGCGGATGAATATGCAGAATTTTCTTTCCCGAAGTAACTTCTGATTGAAGGTACATTAGTTTTATTGTAACTGCAATCTTTTTTAAAGTTTTTTCAAGAAATGGAAGTTTGCTTTTCCTTGTTTTTTGGAAAGAATTATTCTGAACATTTTTATTTAAAAGAAAAACTGGTAAATTATTTTCCATTTTTATTAATGAATTTTGAAATTATAATCGTTATGCCAAATGTTGCCGCAATACCTAAAATTCCTGATAAAATATAAAAAAGGGACTGATGCGTAACAGAAGGATCATCAGCGTTAAGCGAATAATCGGGTATAGGCGCCGTGTAAGTATCAGAATATTTTTGTAAACCTTCGGGAACATAACCTATAAGGTTTTTAACTGTTTCAGCCGACCATTCTCCCCATGCATCACCGGCATTAAATACCATAGGAAACAAGATTCCTGCAGGAGTTAAAAGAACGAGAATAATTAATAAAACCAGTATTTTTTTATGTAGCTTATTCATTTTTACCTCCTTTATTTAAAGCATAAATCATTGTGGGTTCGTGTTTGAAAAAATATCTTACAATAAGAGCGGTAATAAGTCCTTCAGCAATGCCGAAAAGTATTAAATGCTCTATCGCCATTGCAGGAATAGCAATGGAAAGATTATACGGGCAATATAAGGCTTTGCCATCGGCAGAAGTTGCAATTATCGGTTGTATTCCAAATTCTATAGCAGTAAGTATTGATGCAAGCACAAGACTTAAATATCCTGAAATAAATGAGGCTATAAAAATCCGCAATGGCTTTTGTGATTTTAAATTTATCAATTTAAAAGTAAAATACGCTGCAAACGGCATAAATATTGCCATATTAACACAGTTGGCTCCAATTGCCGTAATGCCGCCGTCACCAAAAATCAGCGCTTGAATTATCAATGCAACTGATACTGCTATAACTGTCGCCCATGGCCCTAAAATTATAGCGATTACAGCCGAACCAACAGCATGTCCGGTTGTTCCCCCCGGAATGGGAAGGTTGAACATCATAATAAGAAATGAAAAGGCAGAAGCCATTCCCAAATAAGGAATGCTTTTAGCTGAAACTTCTTTCTTGACTTTCTTTACAGCCACTGCTGCAACTGCCACAAATACTCCGGCAAGCGGAATATAGGTTTGCGGACTTAGGTAACCGTCTGGAATGTGCATGATTTCATTTTTTAAAAACGTAATGTTAATCCGTATATAAATGAATGATGAGTTTCTTCTTTTATAAAGTCATGTTCATAACCCAGGCTGAATTCGCAATTGTCGCTTAAACAATAATACAGCCCGATAAGTCCGAAAACAGGAATGGATTTGTCAGCAGGATCGGGGTTCTTTTCAATACCTGTATTAAAAACTAAATGAAATTCCTTACTTAATTTTTTATCAATGTCAAAAGATGCATGCCAGATATTCAATGCATCACCGCATTTGTTTTCATTTCTCAGATAGCCGAGGTTACCGTTAATAATTACTGAAGGGAATTCAGCGGTTGTAATAAAAAACATTGTTTCACTTAACCTGCCACTTCCTAAACCGTCACTATAGCTGCCTGTCGGGAAAGAAATACCCGGCTTTACAGCAAAGGACAGGTGATCCCTTTTAAAAAACTGATATTTGAGTTCAAGACTTAAGTCAGAGAAACCTGCAATTTTTGTTTCGCTGGAGTCATCTGTAATTGTGGAGAAAAGAAAAGGATAACATAACACAACACAATATCACATTTATCATTTAATCCGTAAGTAAAAACAGGTAAAATCTCTGAAGAGTTTTCTATGCACCTGTGTTCGTTATGAAACCCAACACCGTTACTTATTTCAAATTGTCCTTTCCCTTTGCCCTGTATTCCTGCATTATCAGTAATAAGAGGCAACTGCGCAAAACAAGCAAAAGGGGAAATCATATAAAAATAAAAAATAAAAATTGAATTATTTATCCGACCGGTCATATATCTATAAATTTAAATCCCCTTAGAAATGTTACTATTATTATAATCGTGTTACCGAATTCTCAAAAAAAATTATCCTAAATCCGTCATTACATGTTTGCCGTTTTTAATTCCTTTAGTTCCGATAATTCTATCTGCTAATTTCACTAATTCCTGTGATTTTTCTTTTACTGCAATGATTTTATTTTTATCCCAGCTTTATGTAACAATTATACTTTTAATAAGGAAACAAATAGCTTGTGAACGGTTAGGGAACTGATTAACTAAAACCAGTTTGTCAAAGGCGTTCAGCATATCTTCTTCAAGTGAAACGTCAAATCTTTTAACCTGCATCGTGTTATTATTATAAAATTCGTGGCACAAAGATATAGAATAATATTTATAAAAAAAATATTTACATAAAAATTATTGTAAAAGGCGGGGCAATGAGAGATAGCCAAAACGCTTTCGGTGAAAAATGCGGTAGGGTAAAAATTTATACTTTTAGTTCGGGTTGAGTGTCGGTATATTTCATTTTCAGTTTGTATTGTCAGGTTGCAGTGAAATGTCGGTCGTGAAACTGTCTTTTTTCCCGCTTGTTGCTAACTATCCGTAAGAATACATTTTTTACAGGTTTGACTTTTGCCATTATCCATTATAAATTTGACATATTATTTTGATTGCTTTTTATACAATTAAAAGATTTTTTTAAATTTGTTACTTATTAATTTTTATCATGAGACTTAAAATTCTGATAGTATTTGTTTTTGCAGCTGTAATAATTTCCTGTGATCAGAAAGAAAAACAGATGAAATACGAATATCCTGAACCCAGGAAAGTATATCAGGCAGATGATTACTTCGGAACAAAGGTTGAAGACCCTTACAGGTGGCTCGAGAACGATACTTCCAAAGAAACTGCGGAATGGGTAAAGGCGCAGAATAAAGTTACATTTGATTACTTTGCGAAAATTCCTTTCCGGGACAAGATACGGGAGCGCCTGAAACAATTATGGGATTTCCCAAAAACCACAGCGCCTTTTAAAAAGTATGGCCATTATTTCTTTTACAAGAACGACGGGCTTCAGAACCAGAGTCTGCTTTGCGTGAAAGAAAAAATTGACGAAGAAGAAAAAGTTCTTTTGGATCCGAACAGACTTTCAGAAAATGGAACCGTGGCTCTTACAAAAATCGGGATTTCCAAAGACGGAAAATATCTGGCATACGGAATCGCACGGGGCGGTTCTGACTGGAATGAGGTATTTGTAAAAGAAATTGAGAGCAGCAAAGAGTTAGACGATCATCTGCAATGGGTGAAATTTTCGAATAGCGCCTGGTTTAAAGACGGATTTTTTTACAGCGGTTACAGCGCACCTAAAAAGGGGACAGAGCTTTCGAAGAAGAATGAATACCATAAATTATTTTATCATAAATTAGGTACAAAGCAAAGCGCTGATAATATCATTATGGAAGATAAAAAAAATCCCCTCCGTATGTTTTACGCACAGGTAACCGACGATGAAAAATACCTTCTGATCTTTGAAGAAAATGCCGGTAACCGGGGACAAGCCGTATATTATAAAGACCTGTCAAAACCAAATTCGAAAATTATTAACCTCATCGGCGGGTTTGAAAATGAATTCAGTTTTATTGACAATACAAATAATAATTTATTATTCAGGACAAACTTTAAAGCCCCGAAATACCGGCTTGTGAGCATTGATGTAAATAATCCGGGCAAAGAGAACTGTAAAGAAATCATACCTGAAAAAGAAAATGTTCTTGAATCGTGCCAGGCAGCAGCCGGGAAGATAGTGATATCGTACATGAAAGACGCCTATACCCAGATTGAATTGTATAGTTATGACGGCAAGCCTGCCGGAAAAATTGATCTTCCCGGAATTGGTACGGTTACTGCATTCAACGGCGGTAAAAACGACAGCATTGCATTTTACACCTTTGCCTCTTTTGTTACTCCCGGAGATCATTATAAATATGATTTCAGCAAAAGTAGATCGGAAATTTACCAGTCCTCGAAAATTAAGTTCGACGGAACTAAGTATGAAACAAAACAGGTTTTTTTCAAATCAAAGGACGGAACTAAAATACCGATGTTTATTACGTATAAAAAAGGACTTGTTTTGGATGGGAACAACCCAACCATTATTTATGGATATGGAGGATTCAACGTGAGCCAGACTCCCGATTTTAAAATTCCGTACGTTTTGTGGCTTGAAAACGGCGGCATCTATGCGGTGGTAAATCTCAGGGGCGGCGGCGAATACGGAAAGGCATGGCATGAGGCTGGGACAAAGCTGAAAAAGCAGAACGTCTTTAATGATTTTATTGCTGCTGCAGAATACCTTATCAAAGAAAAATACACATGTCCGGATAAACTTGCAGCGCGGGGCGGATCTAATGGAGGTCTTCTTGTGGGCGCTGTGGTTAATCAACGACCTGATCTGTTTAAAGCCGCTATAGCTACAGTCGGTGTTATGGACATGCTGCGATACCAGAAATTCACGATCGGATGGAACTGGGTTTCTGATTACGGATCCAGCGATAACAAAGACGAATTCCGGTATATTTATAAATATTCTCCTCTCCACAATATCCGGGAAAATATTAATTACCCGGCAGTGCTTATTACTACGGCCGATCATGACGACAGGGTGGTGCCCGCCCATTCGTTCAAATATATTTCGACCCTGCAGGAAAAATATAAAGGGCCAAATCCCGTAATGATTCGCATCGAAACCATGGCCGGGCACGGCGCCGGAAAACCAACCGCCAAGCTGATCGAAGAATATACGGATGTGTTTTCATTTATCTTTTTTAACCTTGGCGTAACGCCCGAATATAAATAAACCGCCTAACAGGCGTTATAAACCTTACAACAAAAAAGACAACGATAAAATGATTACAAGAACATAAAATCGGTAGCACCACCTGCAAAAGAATTGCAACCGGCTCCCGCTCATCTGCCCTATCGGACAGTTGAAACAAACAGCCGCCAATACTCAAAAACCCACCCACCAAATGATTTTTACAACAATTATTTTTTCTCGAAAAATATCTTTACTTTTGTAAATAAAGAAAACTAAAATATAATGACAGAATACCAGTTGACAGAACATGCTAAAAATGTGTTTGATGAAAGAGAGTTAAAAGAACATTGGATTAAATTAACCATGGATGAGCCGGATGATGTTTTTTATGATATAGATGAAACTGTTCATTACATAAAGCAAATTAAAGAATTCGGAGGACGACATTTAAGAATTGTTACAAACAATAAAGTTACCCCGATTCGTATTATAACACTGTTTTTTGACCGAAGATTAAAAAAGTAAAATATGAGACTGAGAGTAGATAATGTGAATGATGCTTTGTATTTTCGTTTCGATGATTCAAAGATTGTTGATTCCGAAGAAGTGAAAAAAGGAATTATACTTGATTTCGACGAAAATGATAATGTAGTCGGTATTGAGATTTTAAATGTAAGTAAGCGTGTCCCTTTAGATAAGCTGAAATCATTACAGTTTGAAACGTTTTAATTATGTCAATCATAAAAGAAGAAGAAATACGGAATGCAGCGCTGAAATCTGTTGCGGAAAAGATGCTCATTGCAGCGCGCACTGCCCCAAAAGCAAGAGGTGTGGACAATCTTGTGATGGCCATGATCGAAGGCCGGGATATTGAAAACCTTGCCGCAAAAATGAAAGAAATCGCCACGGTTACCGGAGAACATTTTTTCGAGAGGGATGCCGGCAACATCCTGCAGTCGCCTGTTGTGCTTCTTTTCGGAACAAAAATCGGTTCCATCAATATGAAAAAATGCGGTATGTGCGGTTTTAAAGACTGCAATATAAAAAATAATAATTCCGATTATCCATGTGCCTTTAATTCTGTGGATCTTGGAATTGCAATGGGTTCTGCGGTAAGCATTGCGGCAGACAACCGGGTGGATTGCAGGATCATGTATACCATAGGCCAGGCTGCCATTGATCTGAAATTATTGGGAAAGGAAGTACGGATTATTTACGGCATTCCGCTCAGCGCAACAGGGAAAAATCCTTTTTTCGACAGGAAGTAAAATTACGATAATAATGCAATAATTTCTCCGAGGCTCATCTTCTTTTGCTCGCCTGTGGCCATGACTTTCAGTGTGACGATCTGCTCCTTTATTTCATTTTCACCAACCAGCGCGACAAAAGGAATACCCCTGTTATTGGCATAATCGAGCTGTTTTTTCACTTTAATAATGTCCGGATACAACTCTGCATTGATTCCTGCATGGTGGATCTGTTCTAATAACCGGAGGCAATATTTTTCTTCTTTTTCACCAAAATTCACAAACATGATTTTTGTGGTGGTTCCCGTATCGTCCGGAAATTTTCCGAGTTGGGACAGTACATCATAAATCCTGTCTGCTCCAAACGAAATCCCAACGCCGGAAACATCGTTGAGCCCGAATATCCCGGTGAGATCATCATAGCGGCCCCCGCCAGAAATACTGCCGATTTCAGCATTTTTTGCCTTTACTTCGAAAATAGCGCCGGTGTAATAGTTTAAACCGCGCGCCAGCGTGATATCAAATTCAACTTCAGTTTTAATATCAAGATCATTCAAATAAACAAAAACTTTTTCAATCTCAAGAACACCCTGTAACCCAATTTCAGAATTTTGGAATATCTCTTTTAAGCGGCCAATTTTTTCTTCTTTTAACCCTTTTAAATTTATTATCGGTTGCAGTTTCCCGATAGCGTCTTTTGAAACACCCTTTTGTTCCAGTTCTTCATTCACCTTATCTAAACCGATTTTATCGAGTTTATCCATGGCGATGGTAATATCGGTAATCTTATCGGCTTCTCCGATTATCTCTGCAATACCGCTTAATATTTTCCGGTTGTTAAGTTTTATTAATACAGGGATTCCAAAGTTTTTATCCGAAAACACATCGTCAATAATCCGGATGATTTCCACCTCATTTAAAAGCGAATTGCTGCCTATGACATCCACATCGCATTGATAAAATTCACGGTAACGGCCTTTCTGCGGGCGGTCTGCACGCCACACCGGCTGCATCTGGTAACGCTTGAATGGAAATGTAATATCATTCCTGTGCTGCACCACATACCGGGCAAAAGGAACGGTAAGGTCGTACCGTAATCCTTTCCCGCTGATCCTTGCAGAAAGACTACCGGCATTCCTTAATGCTAATTCTTCATGGGTTACTTCGGAAAGAAAGTTGCCTGTGTTTAATATTCTGAATAATAATTTATCGCCTTCTTCTCCATATTTTCCAAGCAATGTTGAAAGGGTTTCCATAGCCGGGGTTTCTATAGGAAGGTATCCGTATCTCTGGAAAACCCGCTTTAACGTGTCGAAAATGTAATTCCTCCTTACCATTTCGGCAGGTGAGAAATCACGCGTCCCTTTCGGGATAGAAGTTTTATTTTCTGCCATAATTGATTCAGTTTTTAATTGTGGCAAATATAGGCTAAATATTATTTTGATGTACTGATAAAAATTACTTACTTTGCTTTAAAAAAAGGAATGCCACAAAATCACGAAAACACCAAATTACACCAAAAAAAGTACATACCAATACCTGGTGAATTAGATTTAATTGGTAAGAAAATAGTTGATGCTGCTTATACGGTTCATAAGAATTTGGGACAAGGAATAAAGCGTTTTGTATTGTAGGCTAGTGAAATTTAGTGTTTTGGAGTTTTGGTGGCTAAAATAAATTCCCAATTGTCAACAACTTCATAAAGTTGGAAAACATAAATATGTTTAGCTTTTATAAATTTGCCGTGTAAAAAATCGGTGGTTCTGTATTTTACTGGACGGCCGGGATGAACAACTAAAATCAATTATATGCATTCAAAGTTTCATAAGATCAGCGTTGAGAAATTAACCTACAGAACAATTTATAGTATATTAAGGGAAGGTATAAAACTTGAACTTTCGAAAGACGCCATAGAAAGAATCGTAAAATGCAGGGCCTACCTTGATGAAAAGCTGGCTTCGAGCGATGAGCCGATATATGGCATTAATACCGGATTTGGTTCCTTATGTGATAAAAAAATAGATGCCGGCGATCTTGGGCTGTTGCAGAAAAACTTAGTAATATCTCATGCCTGCGGAATGGGAGATGTTGTGCCTGAACGGGTTGTTAAGATTATGCTTTTACTGAAGATTCAATCGCTTTCGTATGGACACTCCGGCATTCAGCTTTCTACGGTTCAGCGGCTGATCGATCTGTTCAATAATAATATCATTCCGGTTGTTTTCCAGCAGGGTTCGTTAGGCGCATCGGGCGACCTCGCTCCGCTGTCTCATTTATCCCTGCCCCTGTTGGGGTTGGGCGAAGTATTTTTTGAAGGGGCACGCGTTCCGGCAGAAGAAGTACACATTAAATTCGGTTGGCAGCCGATACAGTTGAAATCAAAAGAAGGACTGGCGCTGCTGAACGGGACCCAGTTTATGTGTGCGTATGCGGTTTCTTCCATGTTAAAAACATTTCGCCTGTCGGAACTGAGCGATATTATCGGCGCAATATCTCTCGATGTTTTCGATGGAAGGATTGAACCATTTTATGAAATCGTTCATGAGGTGCGGCATCATCCAGGTCAGATTCAGACTGCCGAAACCATCAACCTGCTGCTCGAAGGCAGCGAGATGATTAATGCGCCGAAAACCCATCTGCAGGATCCGTATTCGTTCCGTTGTATTCCGCAGGTTCACGGCGCTTCAAAAGATGCCATTAATTACATCATGAATGTATTTCTGACCGAGGTTAACTCTGTTACGGATAATCCCACGATTTTCCCGGATGATGACCTTATCATTTCAGGCGGAAATTTTCACGGACAACCACTTACCCTTGCCATGGATTTTCTTGCAATAGCCCTCGCCGAATTAGGTAATATTTCCGAAAGAAGAACCTACCAACTGCTCTCGGGCAAACGGGGATTGCCGAATTTCTTAGAAGCGAATCCCGGATTAAATTCCGGATTGATGATCCCGCAATATTCAGCCGCATCCATTGTTAACCAGAATAAACTGTTGTGCACGCCTGCATCGGTTGATTCCATTGAGTCGTCACAAGGCCAGGAAGACGATGTCAGCATGGGCGGAAATGCAGCCATAAAGTTGTATAAAATAATGGAAAATGTAGAAAGGATTCTTGCTATTGAGTTATTCTGCGCCGCGCAGGCTCTTGAATTCAGAAGACCTAAGAAATCATCCCTCTTTGTTGAAAAATTCATTGAACGGTATAGAACATATGCGCCTTTTATAAAAGACGATACTCCCGATCCCGATACATCGGGAGGGCAGGAAATTTTATATACCGAAATGAATAAAACCGTGGAATTCCTGAAAACCGTGGAGTTTCATATTCCCGATCCTCTTGTGGACGGAATCGAAGAAGAAGATGATGAAACATCGCCCGCAAAAAAAAGCTGGTTAGAACGGTTGGCGAAATTTAAACTGTAAGAGTGAATAAATACGTTGTTATTGTAGCCGGTGGAAGCGGTAAGCGGATGAATTCCGGTATCCCGAAGCAGTTTCTCGAACTGTGTGGCAAACCCATGTTGATGTATACTATCAGCAAGTTCTATGCTTACGACAATTTCATAAAAATTATTCTCGCCCTTCCTGAAAATCAGATTGAATATTGGAAAGGACTCTGCTCCAAACATAAATTTTCCATTAAACATTCCATTGTTCCGGGTGGTAAAGAGCGGTTTCACTCGGTTAAAAATGCACTTATAAAAATAAAAGATACAGGTATTGTCGCTGTTCACGACGGAGTAAGGCCCTTAGTAAGCGTTGATACCATAAAGCGATGTTTTAACGCATCTTCTAAGCTTGGTAATGCCATTCCGGCTGTGGATATTTCAGAATCGGTAAGAGTAATGGAAAAATCACGGAATAAAGCAGTGGATAGATCAAAATATAAACTCATACAAACACCGCAGGTATTTAAAACCGACATAATAAAAAAAGCATATACTCAGGATTATAAACCGCAGTTTACGGATGATGCAAGCGTAGTAGAGGCATTGGGTTATAAAATAAACTTAGTTGAAGGCAATTTTGAAAATATTAAAATAACGTCGCCGCTCGACCTGATAATGGCCGAAGCGCTGATGAAACATTGAAATAAAACTGACGGGTTAACCCGTCAGTTTTATCCGATCATCAGGTTGCACCCGCGGATATCGCTGTTATCAAATCTTCCCAGCACTTCAAAACTTCCGTTGGCCTTAATTTTTCCGATGTCTTTGCTTTCAATAAATGAACAGGAATAAATATTTGCCAAGTCTATGATGTTTATTCCGCCTGATTTTCCGGGTTCCATATAACTGAATGGATCGTTCGTGTCGCGGATCAGAATTTTCATCCAGGGGGGGCAAAAAAATTTGCCATCCTCTTTTGAATATGCCTGCGATAGCAACTCTGTCATCCCGTATTCAGAATGTATTGCATTAACTCCCAGCCTCTGTTTTAAAAAACCATGCAGTTCTTCTCTGGTTAATTCTGCCTGCCGCCCTTTCATTCCACCGGTTTCCATTACAAGAGTATGTTCAAAACATAACAGGTTTTTTTCGGCAAACTGCATAAACGCAAAACTCACACCCAGAAGGATTGTTTTTTGCTTTTGTTTTTCAATCCGTAAAATTACTTTGGCGAGTTTTTCGTGATTATCTAAATAAAATCCGCTTTGATTGTGCTTTGTCATTTTGATGAGCCGTTCAGCCATATAAACCAACGATGAGCCATCTCTTTCCAGATACGAAGGAAGAAGGGCTAAAAAACAATAATCAGTAATATCGCCATAGAAATGATGAAAGCAGTTACAAAAACTTTTTTCATAAAGGGAAAGATCATATATATAATGTATAGAGGGAATTTGTCCGGTTGTGCTGCTGCTCATAAATTCTTTTTCCACGGGATGATTTCCTGTAAAAATTTTATGGGTTTTGAAAAAATCAACAGGCAAGTAGGGTATCTGCTCTATAGCTTTTATGTGACCCGGATCGAGGCCCAGGTGACTGATGTATTTTTTATAGGTTGGATTGTTTTCTGCCTGTAACCGAAATATTTCAAGCGCAGTGTTCTCAAAATCACGTTGGGTATTAATGTTGAAAATTTGATTGATCAGGCGCTTGAATTCTTTCATAGCTATTTTGTAAGCCCTCCGTTATAAAATAAAAAAGGAGGACAAACGCCCTCCTTTCTTCAGTAAAAATATTTTTATTTTTTCTTGAAATCAGCCATCTGGTTGTCAAAGTTCAGAAAATAATCACCCTTTTTCAGTTTTGAAACATCAACTTTATTGCCATGTCCCTTGAGCACGATATTACCATAACTGTCATAAATTTCATACATGGTTTCTGAGGTAAATGTGATATCATTTTCTGCTTTTTTGGGAGAAAAACTCACTGACGGTTGAATGGATTTGAATTTCACTTCGTCAGAATATCTTGGTTTTCCGGTAAAATCAGTCTGTTTCACCCGGAATTTATTATCTCCTGAATGTGGATATGATTTAATGGTATACTCATTAGGCCCTGTAGTACCCTTGCCTTCAATCTCTCCTACTTTGACCCATTTATTCCACCGGAATTGCTCAATAACAAACGTAAGTTTTCCCGATTCTCCGGTGGTAGTCCATTTAATGGTGCCGTCTCTTTCTACATTAATAATAGAAGTTTTAAATGTGCTTTTGGGTTTTAATACCTCAGGATTTAAAATTTTGGGTGTGCAGTTTTCTTTGTGTTTTACAACAATAGAGATTTTATCGCCAATATTAAGTTGGAAAACGGATAAATCAATCTCGAAAGCGCTCGAGTTGATTTCGTCGGTAGTCATTTTCCCGTTAACCGAAACCTCAAATACGCAGAAACCTACGCCTGAAGCGGTAAATGGATTCTGAACATACAAATTCTTGCCCTGAAAAATTCCATCTAATTTTATCTCACCGCTATAAGCCGTAACAAATGAAGCAACGGTAAGAATAAACAGAATTAAATATTTTTTCATTTTATCAAACTATGATAAGACAATCATCCAAAAATTTAACAAATATATAATTTCTTTTATTTAAAAGAAAAATATCGTAAAAAAATAAATTTTATTGCCGGCCTTACTATCTATCCCGATTTTATTGCAATAAGTTCAAATAACAAAACAAATATTCATTAAAAAGAAAAAATCTTTTATTTTTGTATATTAAATAACGTCATTAAGTGATTTATCATATTATATTCATAAAATAAAATGGTATGAAAAAATATTTCCCTGTAATTATTGCAGCACTGTTAATATTCAGTTCCTGCTCTACCCATAATCTTAACTCAAACCGTGATAAAAAGTATGGAGGCGCTTTCAGGATCAATATGCCTTCTGTGCCTAAATCGCTTTATCCACCGGGAATTAACGAGATCGTTTCATCACAGATTATATCCATGGTGCATGCGGGATTAGTTAAATTTAATTCCAGAAACCTTGTAATCATGCCGTGTATAGCAAAAAAATGGAAAACCGATTCCACCAATACTGTATTTACGTTCTATCTCAGGAACAATGCTTTTTTTCATGACGATGCCTGCTTCCCGGGAGGCAAAGGGAGAAAAATTACTGCCGCTGATTTTCAGTATTCTCTTGAATTACTTTGCACACAGGATTCGTTCAATTATAATTTTTTTCCGGTCAGCGGTATTACCGGGGCCAAGAAGTACTATGAAGAAAGCAGAAGCGGAAAGCCCAAAACAACTATCGAGGGAATAAAAATCATTAATGATTCTATGCTTCAGATCACTCTTGAAAAATCCAATCCATACTTTTTAAACTTCCTTGCGAATCCATCCTGTTCGGTTCTTCCGCATGAAGCTGTTGATAAATACGGCAAAAACACATATGTGGGCGCCGGTCCTTTTGTAATGAAAGAAAAACTTATAGCAGACAATCCATTCGTGTTGACGCGTTCCGAGAAATTTTTCCTGAGCGACGATAAAGGCTTACAACAGCCCTATTTAGACAGCATTAAAATCAGCTTCAACGGGTCTTCCCAGAAAGAACTTAACCTTTTCTTTAAAGGAGATATAGACCTGATCATTAACATAAACCGTGCACAAGTACCGGATATTATGGAAAACCACATTAAAGAATTTGAAGCGAAACCGCCAAAATATATTATGGGAAGCGTTGTGGAAGAAAATGTTCAGTTGTATAACCTGATGTATCCATATGTAAAAGATTTTTATACCAACAGTATGAATTATATTGACCTGTCCTTAGTATACTTTGACAAAACCGTTAACCCAGAAAAACAAAATAATGTTAATCAATAACAAAATTTATGTTTTAGATACTATTTTTTAATTGAATCCGGCTAATTTCCTGATATCTTCTCTCGGATTGATGCACATGACAGGTATTTTGGCATCATTAGCAATGATTTCCTGCTCGGTTGCTCCCAGTACATAATCCTTAAAACCAATATCTTTAGTGGTCATAATCAGAATAAGGTCTGCATCATTTTTCTCTGCATATGCAATCGTCTCATCCGGAAAACTCTTTTTGCCGTCAGCAATAGCGACCCTATATTCGATATTCTTTTCTTCAAGGTATTTTTTTGCAAAAATAATGTTATTGTTAGATTTCTTTGATAATAACTCATCTGTTGTACCGGTTTTAAAAAGAAGAATTTCTGATTTGTAGTATTTAGCGAGATAATTCACCCATGCAAGCTTTTCTTTTCCTTCCATCTTATGATCAAAAGGGACAAGGATTTTTTTGAAAACATGCTCTTTAGGGATAGTTTGAATAACTACAAACGGAACTTTTGATCCTACAATAACTTTTAACGCCCAGCTTCCGGTTAGTTTTTGCATTCCTTTAATCCCATGAGTTCCCATGATGACTAAGTTTGCATTGATTTCGGAGGCAACCTCGCTGATAGTAGAAAAGATGCTTCCAACGACAGCCAGCACGCGCGGTTTGAAATTATATTTCTTATGTGTCTCTTCTGCTACAGCATTGAGCTTAACAAGAATTTCATCAACTTCTTTTTGCTTTTTTACAATATTTAATAAAGTGATGTCATTATCAAATGTATCAGCAATTTTAATAGCATGCAAAAGAGCATTCTCTGCAATGTGAGTGAAATCCCACGGCACTAAGATGGTTTTTTTATTTTCTTCCATAAATTTTAATTATTATGTTATTTTCAGAACTAATTGTTTTAATTTAGCAACCTATAAACAAACACTATATAGCTTGGCACAAAAGTATGAATTTTTATTTAAATATTAAAAATAAATTTTACTTGTTTTTACTTTTTCTACTCAAAATCACTCTTTTAAATTCTTTTTCTCAGACAAATGAATTAGGAATCCCTTATTTTATCAATATTTCTCCGAAAGAATACGGTTTTGAAAATCAAAATTATTCAATAACCCAGGACAACCGGGGTTTTATCTATATCGGGAACATGAATGGCGTTATTGAGTATGATGGTAATTCGTGGAAACTTATCAAGGTTTACGGCAATCCCCGCTTGGATGTTAACAAAAAGGGGCGCGTCTTTGTTGGTGGATACAATGAACTGGGTTATCTCGCATCTGGCAGGAAGGGGAGCCTGGCATTTGTTTCGATTATCGATAAAGTACCAAAACAATATCAGCGCTTTGGGCAGATAAGCAATGTATACACACAGGGAGAGGTTGTTTTCTTTCAGACAGCCAACTACCTTTTCAAATATGAAAAAGATAATATTTCCCTTATTGATTCGAGCCAGGGTGGATTGAATATTTTCAAGGTCAACGAAAATATTTATATCCATAATTTTGAGAAAGGCCTCTGTAGTTATAGTAATGGGAAGCCGGAAGATCTTCCGCAGGGTGATTTTTTCAAAAAGAAAGATATTGACGATATCCTGACCTATAATAACAATTTATTGATAAAAATTCATAATGAAAAAGGGTTCTGGATTTACCAGGGGTATTCGCTAACGCCGCTGTATACGCCCATTGATGATTTTCTTGCGACCAACATATATACGAAAGGCGAAATATTGCCCGATAATTACTATGTTTTCGGTACAAGAAGGATGGGTTTGATTATTGTTGACCCGAATTTCCGGATCGTCGCCCTCTTAAATAAAAGAGACGGGCTTTTTGATGATGAGGTTGCAGACCTTTTTCTTGACCGGTCAAACCATTTATGGGTTGCATTGAACAACGGGATCAGTTACCTTGAAACGCCATCGGCATTTACGTTTTTTGGAATCAATCTCGGCCTGAAAGGAAGTATTTCTGCCCTGATACGAAACAATAAATACTTATACGCGGCAACCTCACAGGGTGTTTTTTATCTTATCCCAGGGCAGAATTATTCAAACCCGGAAAATTTTTACAGCAACCGGAAGATAGAACAGGTGACGGGGATAAATGCCGAATCGTACCGTTTTTTCAAGATCAAACATCAATTGCTGGCTTCTACTTCGGCAGGCGTATATTCCATAGAAGGCGTTAACAGCCGTCAAATTTACAGAAACCGGCTCGAAACGATGTATCCGTCAATAAAAGAAGATGGCATTGTTTATATCGGAAGACCCAACGGACTTTCGGCTATTAAATATAATAACGGGGCATGGCAGGATATGGGCCAGCTTAAAAACTTAAATAAAAGGATCCGTACCATCGCAGAAGGAGAAAGAGGCTGCTTATGGCTTGGAACCGACTATGACGGAGTGTTCCGTGTGGATATAAATGAAGGTTATTCAATCAACGCGCCGGTAAAAGAATATAAATCAAAGTGCGGATTGCCGGATAATTTTCTCTGGATGGATGTTTATTATACCGGCAATGGAGTTGTTTTCTCAACATTCAAAGGAGCATTCCGGTATAATTATGATAAAGACATTTTTTTGCGCGACACCTTGCTTGGCCTTGATTTTTCGGGAGAAAATAAATGGGTGTACCCGATAGTAGAAGATAATAACAAAAATCTATGGTTCAGTTCCGGGTATAATGATATATATGATAAAATCACAGGCGTCGCATATTATAACGGTATTGACAAAAAATACACCTTATATACAGATCCTTTCGGCAGGATTAACGACATGACCATCGAAGCAATTTATCCGGACGACAACGGGATTATATGGTTTGGTTCATTCGACAGGCTGATACGGTACGACTCCAAATTATACAATCTTTATAATAAGGACACATCCCGGTTCTTTACATTTATCCGGGATATCACTGTTGGTAAGGATTCTGTCGTATACGGCGGATCCAATTTATTTAAAAAAGATAAAAACCTTGCCAGAATCAACAACAGTTCAGTTCCTGTTTTTCGGTATAAATACAATAAACTCCATTTTGAATTTTCAGCGCCGGCTTTCGAAAGCAAAGACAGAATATTATTCCAGAATTATCTTGAAGGCTTTGAAAAGAACTGGTCTGACTGGAACGACGGTAACATTAAGGAATACACGAACCTTCCCGAAGGAGAATATACCTTCCGGGTAAGAGCCAAAAATATTTATGGAAAAATATCGCACGAAGCGGCCTACCGGTTCGAGATTTTACCGCCTATTTACCGGAAATGGTTTGCTTATGTTATTTATATTGTTTTTGCTTTCCTGATTGTCTTTGTCGTTTCTTCGTGGAGATCATACAATTTTGCCAAAGAAAAAAACAAGTTGGAAAAAATTATTAATGACCGTACTGAGGAGTTGGTAAAACAGAAAGAGAGATCCGAAGAATTAGTGGCAAATATTCTTCCGAAAGAAACCGCTGAAGAACTGATCTCTAAAGGAAGGGCTGATTCCAAGCGATACGACCTTGTAACGGTTTTGTTTGCCGATATCCAAGAATTCACAATAATCGCCGAAGGATTAAATCCGGAAATCCTGATCGGCGATCTTGATAAAGTATTTTTTCATTTCGATTCCATTGTTGAAAAATATAATATTGAAAAAATCAAAACCATTGGCGATGCTTATATGGCTGCCGGAGGCATTCCAAATAAAAACAGGACAAACCCTATTGAAGTTGTTCTTGCGGCATTCGAAATGCAGCACCATTTGGATCTATTACAATCCGAGTTACATTCGGAAGCAAAAAAATGGAACATACGGGTAGGAGTGCATACTGGTTCCGTAATTGCCGGCGTTGTGGGAAGCAAAAAATATTCATATGATATCTGGGGCGACTCGGTAAATATAGCCAGCCGGATGGAATCATCAGGGATGCCGGGTAAAATAAATATATCATCCAAAACCTATGAGCATGTTAAGGAATTTTTTATCTGCGAACCGCGCGGCAAGTTGCCGGTAAAGTACAAGGGCGATATTGACATGTATTTTGTTCATGGCATCAAGCCGGAACTTTCGCTCCATGGCGAAGGGAAGTTTCCGAACAAAAATTTCCTGATAAAACTCCAGCTTGTACGATATGAAGATATGGAAGAAATGGTATTTGCAAAATTAGAAAAAGGTCTTCCGAAAAATCTGTATTATCATAATTTCAAGCATACTGTTGATGTAACGGCGCAGGTAGAAATTATCGGACGGTATGAAAATGTTTCGGAGGACGAAATGCTGATTCTGAAAACTGCGGCGCTATTCCATGATAACGGGTTCCTGATCGGATACGACGACCATGAACTTCTCGGCGTTAAAATTGCCAGGGAAATTTTGCCCGGTTTTAAATATTCGCCGGAACAAATCAGCGCTATCTGCGAATTGATTTATTCGACCAAAATGCCGCCAAACCCCAGAAACCTGCTTGAACAGATCATCTGCGATGCAGATCTTGACTATCTTGGACGACATGACTTTATACCCTATTCACAAAACCTTTTCCGGGAGCTTTATGAAAGAAACAAAATCCGGACCATGGATGAATGGAACAAGATGCAGATTAAATTTATTGAAGGGCATCAGTACTTTACCGAATCGGCACGCCGCCTAAGAGATGTAAACAAAAACAATCAGTTGGAAGAACTCCGCAAGATGATATGATCAGTTGGAATTTCTCTGCGACAACCATAAGGCCGGATCCATCTTGATATTATTTTTCCAGATTTGAAGATGCAGTATGGTTTTATTGTCATCGTCCGTGTCTGTAAACACTTTCCCGATCTTTTGCTTTGCCGTTACCTTATCTCCTGTTTTAACATTTACCTGGCTAAGATTTGAATAAACGGACAGGTAATTGCCGTGCCGGATAATGATTACATTGTTAAATCCGGGAATTTGCATCACTTTACTGACAACGCCGCTGAAAATAGCCCTCACGTTTTCACCTTCGGATGTGCTGATGTCAATGCCATCGTTCCGGATAATAATTCCGGGAAGCACCGGGTGCTCATGCTCTCCGAAAGTTCCTGTTATCAGACCCCTCTCGGTTGGCCAGGGAAGGAACCCTTTATTGTTTCCGAAATTCGCAGATGTTATTTTTTCTTCGGGAGTCATTTCAAAAACATCCGGCTTGTTGGTTGATTTTACATCTTCTTTTTCTTCGCTAAGCTCTTTTTCTTCCTTCTCAAGTATCTCTTTTTCCTTTTTGCTGAGGTTTTTGTTTTTTAATGCTTTTATCTTTTCTTCTTTCAGTTTTTTCTCCTTTTCTTTCTTTTCTTTTCTTGCGATCTCGTTTGCTTTCCGTCGTGCCTCTTCTTCGGAAGCGATCAGGTTTTCAATGGTTTTTTGAAGTTTTCTGGATATAAGGATGTGCTCCTCTAATTTTTCCTTTAACTCTGTTTCCTTAGATTTCAGGCTCGAAAGAATCTCGGTCTGTTCTTCTTTTTCTTTGGTAAGCTGGGTTGTTTCTTCCTGCTGCACGGCAAGCAGATCCTGCTTTTCGTTTATTTTTACCTGAAGTTCGGCAAGTTTTTTGGCTAATATTTTTTGGTTTTTCACAATCGCAGTGGCCTGTTTCCTCCTGTATTCAGAATATTGCTGAAGGTATTTAAGCCTTTTGTATGCCTGGTTGAAATCGTTGGCAGACAAAATATACATTAACCGGTCGTAAGAACTGCGGTTTTTGTATGCATAATAAATCAATTGGGCATAATCTTTTTTTAACTGCACCAGTTCCTTGGCAAGAGAGTTGATCTCTTTGTTGTTTTTATCTATCTTTATATTTAAATTTTTTATTTCAGAACTGATGCCTGCTATCAATTCCTTTCTGAGGCTGATTTTCCGGTTAAGGATCAGGAGCGTGTTATAGGATTTATTTTTGCTTTTCTTATTTTCCTTTAGCAGCTTATTGGTATAATCAATTTCCTTCTGGTTTTTCTTTTTTTTCTGTTCCAGTTCCTTTTTCGATTGGCCGTATAGAGTATTAAATCCCGTTACAGAAAAAAGAAGAATCAATATGTAGATACAATATCTGTACATTCCGGCTACTCTAAGGTTCTTTTATATTTTTCCGGGATGCTGAACGGGTATTCCAGCTCTTTGTTTATTGTAATCTTGGTATATTCGATAGAAACATTGATCTGTTTATTTTTATCTTTAATTTTAAAATCTAAGTTTTGCGGTACCATCTGTTCATCAAATGTATTAAAATTTGTATAGATGAGATCTAAAGACTTTTGATATTCAAAGTCATTGATGCAGACCCTGCTTATTTTAAAAATAACCGGAATAACAGATATTTCTTCAAGGATCAGATCGTTGGTTTTATTCTTTTTTAATTTCCGGTTGACCTTTCTGTCGCGTAACGACTGGATCACATATAAGTTTGAATCCACGCTGGATTTGTATCCCCGGATGGCATTGTCTTCATCTTCTGCGCTGCGTGAATAGAGAAACAATTCATTGGTTAAGACAGACTGCAGTATTTTGAAATCAATCTCAAGATTCAGGAGGCTTTGGAGATAACTATAGTTTCCGATATAATAGGTAGAATTAATCCTGTTAATAAATTTGATGCTGTCTTTCGTAATGAATATTCTTGCCGCTTCAATACCGAGAGCCGGGACAATGGATATCCAGATAAGGCTGTCGTTCTTAATTCTAATAGCCCCGCCGAATGACTGGCTATCGCCGTCTTTTTCATATGTAGCCGAAAATTTTACAGATAATGTTTTAAAGCGGAGTTTGTTAAATTCGATATTATCATAAAGTTTCACGGCCCTCATGGGGCGGATATTTGAGAAATGAAAAATTTGCTTTTTTGTTTTACAGGAATTGAAAAGTAAAATCAGGCCGATAAAAACCGGGAGTATATAAAATATCTTATGTTTTTGCACTCTTTGGTAACTTAGTGTCAAGTCAAATCTGTAATGACGCAAAATGTCATTTTGAGCGGAGTCGAAAAATAGACATTTTGCTTACGGTTCACGCTTCGACTCCGCTCAGCGTGACCGCATTTTTTTATCAGACATAACATTAATAATTATTCTATTAATTTTCTCTCTTTTATTTTTTGTTCAAGAAATTCCGATCCTTTGCCCAATTCAATCGCTTTTTTCCATTGCGAAAGCGCTTTCTCCGTGTCGCCAAGCTTATAAATGATGTCTCCGTAATGTTCCACAAGAACGGCGCTTTTAGCGCTGCCTTTTTCAAGAGCTTGCTCCATGTATTTTTTTGCCTCGTCTAATTTATTGAGTTTGTAAAGTACCCAGGCATATGTATCCAGATACGTAGGATTATTGGGCTCAAGGTCAATAACGCGCCGGATCATCCGCTCCGCTTTCAGCAGGCTATCGCTGCGCAGCGACAGGTAATAACTATAATTATTTAATATAACCACATTATTCGGGTCTAGTTTTAAAAGTTTGTCAAACGCATCATCCGACTCTTTATATTGCTTGTTTTTATAATAGGCTTCTCCAAGGTATGTATAGAACTGCTGTTTCAACGAGGGGTCGTCAACGACAAGCGCTACGCCTTTTTTCAGAACATCAATGCATGCATTATAATCTTTCAGTTCATAGGAAGCAAGGCCGTTGAATAAATATGCAGAAGGCTGTATCGGGAAAATATCAAGGGCTTCTTTGCTTTCTTCAAGCAGATTTTTGTAGTCGGAGAGCTGGCTTTCAAGGAAGAGCAGTTGTTCCCAGATCATGTATTTATCTTTTGTGGTTTTAACTACAAAGCGAAGTTCGTCCCGCGCTTCCGCATATTTTTTATCTTTGATGAGATAATCGGCATACATCGTGTGAACCTTTGGATCTTCCGGATGCGCCTTTATAAGAATTTCAAGAAGGCCGTACGCTTTTTTGTTCAGGTCTTCATCGGTTTCAGTGTAATTTATAAAATTCATCAGCATTCTTACTTTAAGGTCAACGTCAACATCCTGGCTTGCAAACGCAAGTTTTAATTCATCAAACGATTTTTCTATATCGTTAGTGACCCGGTAAAAATCCGCAAGAGAAAGATGCACCAATCCGTTATTCCTGTCAATTTCCAATAATTTCTTATAGGTTTCAAGAGCTTTATCGAATTTTTGATTTCCCGCATATGTTTCTGCAAGAATGCCGTAATACCGTGCTTCTTTGGGAAATGCTTTTACAAGATTTTCGATTTCAGCGAGCGATTTATCTGTTCTCCCGAGTAAATTATAAAGCCTTTCTTTTTCGAGAGAAACAGGTTCTGTTACCCCGAATTTTTTTTCATATACATTCAATATTTTAATGGCTTCTTTTGTCTTTCCCACAGCCGAATATAACGAGGAGAGGTTGTAATAAAAATCCGCCCTGTCGGGATACTGACGGATTAATTCTTTGAATATGGCCGCAGATTTCATGAGCTTTCCATTCTTCTGGTAAATATTTGCCAGTTGAATTTTATACCACATGTTTTTTGGTTCGAGCCGAACCGATTGTTCCGAAAACTTCAATGCTTTTACCCAGTCGCCCTGCGAAAGATACAGGTTTGCCAGTTCAAAATAAGGCACCGGGTTTTCAGGGTTGAGCTTAATGCAATTCTGATACAATAATGCACATTCATCGGCATTCCCGAGCATCTTTTGTTTGTTCCCCTCTACCAGGAAATTATTATATTCTAACCATGTTTTTTCTGATATTTCCGATTCGGGAGATTTAACCGTCTTATGAAAAATATTGCATGATGTTAAAATAAGCACGCCGGAAAAAATCAGGATTGGGACAATTTTTAATATTTTAATACTATACTGCAAGCGGGATAAATTTATACATCTTATAGTAGGCAGTTGCAGCCTTGCCTGCCGGCAGGCAGCTACCGTGTGGACACATCTTTTTCAATTTGTTTAGCTAATATCCAACCCTTATAAATCAAATCGAACTTGTCTAATCCCCTTTTTAATGTGATAGGGCCAGGTGGTCTTTGTTTCGTATATCCCTTCCATCCACCG
>JACREX010000207.1 GCA_016212695.1 Bacteroidia bacterium | reverse complement strand
TTTTTCCAATATGCAATACGGTATTGAATCTGCCAATGCAAGGTTCAATATTAAGAATTGTTCTTTTACCGATTTGGGAACAGGAATTTTTATTCATAACTACACTTCTGCAATAAATGTGTATCATAGCATCACAGACCAGTGTTTTTTTGACCGTGTTCAATATGCTGTGTTTATTAATGGCGGGAAAAACGATATGATTCAAAATAATAGTTTTGGCACAACAACCAGTTTACAATCTCAAAATTTCTGCGGCATTTTTTCCCATTCTTCATCCGGTTTCAGCATCCTTGATAATGATTTTAATTCATTTAATTATGGTATCCGCATTATGAAAAGCGGCTCAAATGGTGGTTTCATTAAAAACAGTATCAGAGATAAAGGAAATATATTTTTTTCGTGTAAAAAAAGCATTGAAACCGTATCAGACAATTCTGCCTTGAAAATTAAATGCAATACACATACAAACAATCCAACTGCTTATTTCAGAAACTGGACGAATGTTGGAACTCTTGCTCCCCAAGGAGAATCGCCGGATAATGATGTTACGAAACCTGCGGGTAATACTTTTACACCTTTTGGTTATCAACAACTTTCCTCTAACAGTAATTATATATATTATTGCCATAATAACCCATGGACTGTAAAACCCGTTTCTGTTAGTAATGTTTCCGTTAATGATCAGAATTCTTTAACTTTTATAAGTACAACAGCTTGTCCTATTAATAATACATCACAACCCATATCAGTTCTCGAAACCCGTTTCAACCAGTTGAACACTGCTAATTCTATATTAAGGCTGCGTTTCGATAGTGTGGTAAATATTCTCGACAGGGGGCAGACAGCCGTATTATTAAGCATGATACAAGGTAATACCAGCGAAGGTAATCTTAAAAATAAACTCCTTGCAAATTCACCTTTGTCTGATAATGTGGTGTCTGAATTAATAAGCACTAATAAATTAGCCCCGGGCAATTTCAAAAATGTGATGAGCAAAAACCTGCCTGTTACAAAAACCGTTGAACCTGCATTCCTCAATAAAATAACGCAATTGCCTCCCGGCATTGCAGACCAGTTAATCAAGCTCCATGCAAACAATCCGGGCGTGGTTACGCTTGCATCCATTCAGCGGGAGTTAGACAGGAACAATATTACACAAAAAGAAATCATGGCCCGGCTTACAAGAATATATATTGACAGCAGTCAAACCGATAAAGCCATCCAGTTATTGGAGACCCAGAATGATGCAGGGTCAAAACAGACGCTTATATCTTCGCTCATTGCAGAAAACAGGCTTGCAGAGGCTTCAACCCTGTTAGGCAGTTTTACTCCTGCAGATGACGACGAGGCAGATTGGGTTATTGTAAACAATATCCTGTTGTCATTAGAAACACAGGGCAATACCATTTACGACCTGAACAGCGATCAGACACTGCAGCTCCGTGATATTGCAACAACATGCCCCGCAGGGCTTGCAGCCGTGAATGCCCAATCAATATTACGAATTGTCTTTAACGATAAATTCATTCCCTGCCCTGATGATACTTTGAGCAGTGCAAGATACCGTAATACGCCTGAAACTAATACTAATACAAGTTTCCCGGTTGTTGATGAAGAAAACATTTTCTTAGGAGATAATTATCCGAACCCTTTTAATCACAAAACAGTGATTCCGTATTATTTACCCGAAGGTTTTATTGCTGTTATGCAAATAAATGATGTTCACGGCAGGTTACTTTCTGAATACTCATTGAAAACCGGCAAAAATCTTATGGAAATTGATACTGAAGAATGGGCTGCCGGAGTATATTATTACAGCCTTATATCAAATGGAGAAACGCTCCAAAATAAAAAAATGGTTTTGGTAAAATAAAAAAAATGTTACATCAGACATTTGCGGGTTGTCCCTTTAGGGATTAAAGGGCGAGCGTGGTAATTAAATAAACATACACATGAAACGTATATTTTTTTTCCTGATTTTATTAACTCCATATTTCTGTTATCCCCAGGTATGGAAATCTTTTGGGGCTGATAGTTTATATGTACCAGGAAATCCTAATTCACACGTTAGTGAATTTAAAGTGATAAATAATAAATTATATGTTGGTGGCGCTTTTACCAAATCTGGAATATTAAACTATTCGGGGATTGCCGTATGGGATAGCTTGCAATGGGATTCGTTGCAATCGGGTGTATATGGTGGTGGGGACGTATTTAGCATTTGTTCTTTTCAAAATAAAAAATATATTGGTGGTAGCTTTTTTCGTGCAGGTAATTTGACTGAGTTTAATTCCCACTATTTTGCTTGTTGGAACGACACTGTATGGCAATCAGTAGGTAGCATTGGCTCGCCCAACGGGCCTGTTGAAGCCTTATCATATAAAGATATGCTTTATATTGGCGGTGGGTTCGGATATATTGGCTCGACTTATTTTGAATGTATTGCAGCCTGGGATGGAGTCCAATGGCATAATGTTAATAATTTTGACGGCACTATTTCAGCTTTTGAAATATACAATAATGAGCTTTACGCCGGTGGTTTTTTCACTTCGGTTTCAGGCACACCTGCCTATTTTATTGCTCGATACGATGGCGCCCAATGGCATGATGTAGGCGGCGGACTCGACGGCTATGTGAAGTTTCTCAAGGTTGACACAGTTGAAAATGTATTATATGTTGGCGGCGCTTTTTTTAATACCGGAGATAGCACAAATGTTCGTTTCATTGCAAAATGGGATGGTTCTCACTGGCATGATGTAGGTGGCGGTTTTAATCGGGATGTTGAAGCAATAGATATTTACAGGGGTCAGCTTTATGCAGGGGGTTATTTTGACACAGCCGGTACGCAGCACATTCCATATCTTGCAAAATTTAATGGCAATAATTGGGAACAGGTGGGCAGTGGAGTAGATAACGCTGTTTTTGCAATAGCAGAATACAAAGATGATTTATATGTAGGCGGACAATTCAAACATGCAGGGGGTCTGGTTTCGCCTTGTATTGCAAAATGGTACATCCACCCGGATAGTGTTTTCATTGATAATGGAGAATTGAAAATGGAAAACGTACCGGAATTAAAGGTTTATCCGAATCCTACCAATGGAAATATTATAGTTGAATTTATTTTACCGCAACGAGCAAAAGCTTTTCTGAAAATTTATAATTCCAAAGGAGAATTGTTTCGCAAGTTTGTAATTTCAGAGAATGAAAACCTGTCTGCCGGACAGGCAGGCAAAAAGGATATAGAAGCGTCAAAATGGGCAAAAGGCGTGTATTATTGCGTGCTGGAACAGAAAGGGAAAAGGCTGGCATGGAAAAAAATCGTTATTGAGTAAATACAGATATTATGAAACCCTTCAGTATTCTCTCAATATTGTTTTATCTGCTTCTATCCTTTAAAACCACTACTACTACTTATGCCCAATGGAACGATGCCAGTGTATTTGTCCCCCAAATTCCCGTTCCGCAGCCTGAGTTTAATTTACCCTGCGGTATTGCCGGCTCGCCGATAAATATTACAAACAATACAGCAAACCAACCGGGTTATATTTACACATGGTCTTTCAGCGATGGTTCTGTTGAAATCTCTGATGGTACAAATCCGGATATTTCTCACACTTTTGAAAGTTATGGGTACTATTGTGTTGACCTGGAAGTAAACACAGGTTGTGCAACAGCATACACAATAAAAACTATTTTTGTTAATCCTGTTCAGTGTGCCTGCACTACTTACAACTACCCCGACCAGTCAAACTTAGGCAGCGGAATATCCGGTGTTACTCTTACAGTAGAAGGCGATTTATTTGTTACTCAAAATTGCACCATTCAAAACAGTACGCTGCAATTTGGTCCCAAAGGCAGGCTGATTGTAAAAAAGGGAAAAATACTTACAATTAATCAATCTCTGCTTACAACGCTCCCCACATGCAATAACTATCTCTGGCAGGGTATAGAGGTTTGGGGCTATTATAATGCTCCCTCCGACGAACTTAACCAGGGGAAAATTATTATAGACAATCAGACAGTTATTGAAAACGCGCATATTGCCGTTTTGCTCGGCGCAAGAAATATAGATTATATTTGTGATAACTCACAGACTGTATTCTATAACACAGCGAGCGGAGGGATTATCAACGCAAGAGCGAATTCTACATTCAATAGCAACGGGATAAATATAAAATTTACACCAAAACACCCAGCATCTCTTAATGCTTTCACAAGCGAAATTAAAGATTGTAACTTTACTGGCGCAGATTTATCCGCTAAAGATCCATTATATGTATGGAGCGATATTTTAACATGTTATCCCAATGCAACAAACCCCTATGCTCAGGCAAGCTCTGGCGGCAGAACCTATATGGGTATTTATGTTGAAGAACTTAAAAATGTAGGAGGCTTAAACGGTTTTTACAATAATGCTTTTTCCAACATGCAATACGGCATCGAATCTGCCAATGCAAGGTTCGATATCAATCATTGCAATTTTAATAATCTCGGATGGGGTATTTTTATTCATAATTACACTTCTGGCATCAATGTAAATCATTCTATTTATAACCAATGCTTTTTCGATAATATTCAATATGCAATTTATATTATCGGCGGAAAAAACGATATGATTCAGAATAATAAATTTGGTAATGAATTAAATCCACAGGCAAATAATAACTGTGGTATTCTTGCTCATTCTTCATCTGGTTTCAGCATCCTTGATAATGATTTTTATTATTTTAAAAACGGCATCCGTATTATGAAAAGCGGCTCAACAGGTGGTTTTATCACTAACAGTATCACACATTATGGCAATGTTTTTAATTATTGCAGAAAAAGCATTGAAACCGTGTCTGACAATTCTGCGCTGAAAATAAAATGCAATAGA